>JAKBAR010000016.1 GCA_021808925.1 Pseudomonadota bacterium
TATCTTTATCGTTAAAAATAAGCCCTCCAAGTGTTGTTAAACCGTCACTTGTATTGACATCTCCTGGATTCACATTAATGTTGATAGGAACTGCTGCAGCCGTAGCAGGAGGTGTAATGCTCAGCTGTGGCACAGGTTGCGAGACACCCGCAAGATCATTAATAAGAACAGGGACACCGTTCGTAAAGACAATATCTACACCATTCGTCCATGCCGCATTTACGGTAAGAGCTACAGGAGGATTTGTATTTGTTTCTGCTATTGCTTTCATTTGCCAACGCTCACTATCCACAGGATCTGTTCCAACGGATGCTATTTTTGTATAGGACATTACAACGTTATATTCGTTTCCTTTCGCATCATAAACAAGTTTTGCCTGAGAATAATTCGCACCAATAGCAGCGTTACCAGGAAGGCCTGCGTATAAATTCATATAAGTTGTAGGGAGAGGAAGGCCGACGTTATTTTGAATACTTAGCGTTTGAAGCTGGTCAAAGGCTGCCATATTTGGAATAAGAGGATTCCCATTGGCATCTGTCATCACAACTTTTAAAAATTGACCAACGTGGTTGACAAAATTTCCATTGGCATCAGGTTCAAAAGTTCCTACCTTTGTAAAACCATATTGCCCTGGAGTTGAGTTGCTTGGCGATTGGTTTGTAATACACAAAGCCTGTGCATTAATCATAAAGTTGGATGTTGATGTTGTCGGTGTCACACCTCCAATTGTCTCAATATCAATCGTCGGTTTATAGGCAACACCCGCTGGAGAAAAACTTGTAGGGGTTGAAATTGAATTTAATGTAGAGATATAACTCGATCTTTTTTTTCCTGCAATCGTCCCAGAGTTTGCGACATTATAAGAGTGATCTGTAAACTTATTGCCATAAGCATTGGCACCCGATTGGAAGGTATTAAAAACGGAATCAAGATTTGACATAGTTAGAGTCCTCGTATTTTATATATTAACATCAATAATATTTGTATCATTGTTGATTAGTATCTGATCAGGCGTAATCGGATTTCCGATTGTTAAATCTCCCTTGATATCTTTGAGATGCTTTGCAATAGAGGCCCCCATATCCTGTTGATTCGGCATGGATACTTTTGTAATGCGACCATCCACCTTGATCCCTGAAATATAATAATCGATACCCTTTTCATTCGAATCAACCTGGGACACAATCCCCTCAAGCTCAACAATATGTTCTACAGGGTTTTTATCCTTATCCACTGCTGTAAACTGAATGTAATAAACACCAGGTTCAGCCAGTTGTTCCGTTGGATCAACATCTTTAAGGCTACGATCCCATTCGATTTTATGATCGCCTTTTTCTGTTTTTTTAAGATCAATCTCTTGAACGGTTTTTCCTTCTTCATCCAAAATCTTAATTTTTCCTTCAGTAGCATCCCGACCCAAACGATAATAAATAGGAACAGATGTATCTGCCTGTTGTACTTCGAAGAAAGAATCTTGATATTGAACTTTTTTACCAATGCGGTTTTCCATCGATACACGGTTTTGATTTTTAATCAGATTATTATTTTCATACACAAGCTTAGAAAGTTGAGCCCCATTACCAGCAATCATAAAGTTTAAAAACTTCATCATAGAATCAGAATGATCTTTTTCCTGACTGGGATCGGCATCGCGGTAATCCTCGATGAGTAATTGCGTTAAAAGTTTTAATTCTTCATCAAGTTTTTCAGGATCAATCATGGAGCCAAAAGAACCCGTTTTAATACTTGCGGCCGTGGCCATACGCTGATTAGCGGCCATTTTTGCCTCAGCGCTTCCATCAAATTTCACACTCTCTTTTTTTTCCTGAGAGGCATTGATCATACTACGAAAAGCTTCATTGTCTTCTGTGTTCACGCCATTATTAGCAAGCTCATTTTTTTGAGAAAGATTTTGAAAAGGAAGCGCCAAAGGATTGACATGTGGTTGGTTGTTATGAACAGGATTTATTTGCATTGTTTAATCTCCTTACGCATCAATCGAAAAAGTGCCATGGGCGTTATAAAAAGTATGATTACCGGTCGCTCTCTCAATGAATGATCCGGTCTCTTTAAAATCACGTGTCTTAGAGGAAAAAGTGTCAGTGTTGCTATTATTTTTTTGTTGCCCCCCCTGCTCACTTCCTTGATGCCCTTGATGAAATCCAAAATTCAAACTATTTTGATCCGCTGTAAAACCATGGGTTTCAAAAATGGCTGTAATCTGATCACGGTTTTGGATAAATGTCGGAAGTGCGGCTTGATCAAGCTGAAAAGTGGCTTCAACATTTTTTTTATCAAACTGAATATGAATGCGCACACTTCCCATGCCTTCAGGGGTGAGATGAACATCAAACGTTGGTTTTTTTAGCTGGAGATGATCACGAAAATCATTGGCTATTTGTGTCAATCCATCGCGTAATGTTTGTTGCGCCATAAGATTTTTTGGTGTTGTTGGAAAAGATTTGAGTGAGTTTAAGCGATTGCTTTCCGATTTTCCTTGAAGAGACAACGGTGACTTAAGTGTAATTTCTTCACCCTCGAGCTGAGAAGAAGTGTTACTTTTGCCCTCATTCATTTTGACAGAAGGCAAATGTGTATCTGTACGTGGTGGTGTCACATCTTGTTTTATTTCTAACGAATCATTTGCAAAATCGTTTGCTTCCTTTGAGGTAGTTCCAAGCGATGTGTTCGTATCGGTCAGATCCGTTTTAAAAGCATCAGAAGAGATGCCTTGTAAGTCAATCATAGGGTTTGAGACTAAGGGCTTTGAATTGTTAAGGTCGCGGTCGCGCTCTAAGCGTCCTTGAATCATAACCGTTGGTTTGAGGCTAGGATTGTCCTCAATCCTTTTTTGATCAAGGGTTTGAAAATTAGATTGTTTTTCGATCTCACTCTTATTTTTTTCTAAAAAATTTTCATTTTTGGATGTGAGCTTTAAAGAATTCTCAAAATCTACAAGAGCATTTTCATCGTGGGAATGGGGAGTGAGAGCAGATTTTTTCTCAAGATTTATTGTTCTCTGATGATTAATTTCTGAGTCCATGTCTAACTTTGTGAGGATATTCGTATCATCAGAATCATTCACCACATCTGATTTTTCCACTTGCTCTGTCTTATTTTTTAAAGCAGCAATCATCGGTATAATCGTGTTTAACAAAGGATTTTTATCGACTGATTGAGCTTCTTCACCCTCGGATGTTTCTATTTCAGATGTCTCTACTTTTTCATATTCTAAAAAAACAATTTTCCCCTCCTCCTCTGCAGCGGATTTAGGAGATGGACCGCGGGTATCTACATTGTTTTTAGATACAGGAACTTCTTTTTTTTCTACTTCTTTGTGGGCAGAGAACCTCGATACATCCTCTTTTTGATTTGAAATTTTTTTTGTTTTAAAATCATTCTGCGATGCTTTTTCAACATTGTCCTGATGGCCCTGATTTTTTTCAGGAGCCTCCTTTTGAGTTTCTTTCTTATAAGAAAGATCATTCTTTTGAGTTTTTGAAAAAGAAGTACTTTGCGTCAAATCAAGAAGCTGGCTTCCGTCTTTTTCCATAAAAGATTCTTGGAGATGAATAAAGACGTCCTTAAAAGAAACATCATTAGGCTTTTTATCCGACGCAGGAGGTTGATCAGATTTTTTTGTGTCGATCGTCGACGTATTTAAAGATCGCAAAGCGTCTAAGAGTGTTGTGGCCATCGTGCTTCTTTCGCTGCATTAAACATCATGTTTAAAGATGAAAGAAGAAGTGCAAGATCTATGCCAAAAGAAAAAGTGGATATAAAATGAATTTTTCTAGTCCAGCCCCGCTCTTTTTAAAAGCTTCAAAAACCTATTTTTTGAGAGATTTTCTTGTTTTAAAACGCTCTTGAAGATTTTTTTATAAAGATCATTAAGATTGCTACGCAGTGCAAAAAGGGAGTTGTATATATAGCCATGTGCCGTGTGAAGCGCTACATACGTTGAACTTTTATTGGCATTATATATCTGATAATCAGGGTGCTGTGCGGTTTTGTGAAGCGATTGTTTAGACAAACCTATTTCGTTTCGTTCTTTTTTTGTTTTTTTGTGAATTTTTTTGATAATTGATTTTAATTGACGTATATCGTCTTTGTTTCTTTTGGATATTTTTAGAGTTTTAACATTGTTGCAAACTTCCTTTTGAAACGAATCATAATTTTCAAAAAGATTAGATGAAATCGTTGCCTGTGCGCCATTTACTTGGATGAGAAGAAAAAGGACAAAAAAATATTTTTTCATTTTTTTTACACCTCAAAAAACCTGTCTTGCTCTCTAAGCATAACCACAAATCATCAATAAAGTCTTAAAAAGTATGTTGTTTAGAGGGATTTTGAATGCGAAAAAAAAAGTACGCACCCTTTCAGGATACGTACCTTTTTCGGTATTTTAAGTTATTAAAAAAGTTTAAGCTTTTTTATCTTGTTTTGTGAGTGCTTCAAACTTTTTGCTGAGACCCGCCACGCTGAGACACCAGATCACAACGATCACAATCACAACACCGCCAAGGACAGGTGCAAGACTTGCAAGCGTTGCACTTCCGCCAACAGCCATCAAAAGCATGGATTGAACAAGCGCACCACCAGATTTACCCGCACGACCACCAATAACTTCCACCGCTGCCTGACCTTTTGTTTTAAGTTCTGGATCAAGTGGAATGTAAGCCATTTGCTTTGTGGAGTCAAAAAGTGAATACTTTGTTGCTTTGGACAGAACGTTTTGAACCATACCAATCAGCACCGCCGCCATCACAATTGTTGTCGTCATAAAGGGCGTTGCAAGTTCCGCGAACGGGTCATATGTGTTTCCATAAAGGATGAATCCAAAGAACACAAAGCTTGTCACAAGGAGCATAATCGGCGTGATAATAGCGGCTGTAAACCAGCTCAGACGACGCAAGATATTGTTACCTACAAGCATCAAAATAACAGTTGTCAAACCTGTTGAGAAGGAGAATTGCCCCATAAACGCTGCATAGTCATTTTCATCAGGGAAACGAATTTTAATTTGACCTTTCCATACACCTTCAACGAGGTTGATCGATACACCATAGGCCAGAACGATCACAGCGATAAGCATAAGATAAGGAGAGCTCATCAAATATTTAAAGCTTTCGCCAAGAGAAAGTTTCGGCTTGCTTTTTTTACCGCCTGAACCTTGACCTTCTTCATAAAAACGTGGATCGGTAAGAACATTGCGTTGCATCCACCAGTAAATCGCAACGATCAAAAGACCTGCAACCGTAACCATTCCCATCTGAAGCTTAAGGTTGAAACCCCATTTGTCGATGTTCGATGTTTCCATAGATTTTGCCATTTGGGAGCAAAAATAAATCACACTTCCGGAAAGCATCAAACCAAAGTTGCCGATAAAACCAAAAAGACCGTAAAAACGCTTAGCTTCTGTGATACGTGTAATTTGGTTCGCAAACTGCCAGAAAAGAACGTTAATAATAACGGAACCCCAAAGTTCTGCAAGAATATAAAACAAACTAAAGCTCCAGTTACCGACCACAGGAATCATCCAGTGAAATGTTGGATAATTGGCCTGAAGAGATTTAATAGTCTCCACAGACATGTGAAGGGCTTCTTTGTTGGGATAAATAATAAACGCGAAGGCCGCAAAAAAGATAAGAAACGGCAAAATAATCGCGTAGAAAAGACTCTCTTTTGACAAAGCATTGGCCATTTTCACAAAGATAATCATAAATAAAATGGCCGATGGCGTCACACCATAGAGCTTTAAGAAGGAGATTGTTTCAGCACCGCCTGCTGGAGCAAGAACGACAAGAACGTCCTTAATATCGCGCAAAATCGTGTAGTTAAATAAGATGCAAAGCATCATAAGCCCCATAGGCAAGAACTTTTTAAGTTCAAACGCATGAATGGGCCATAGCATTCCCCGAAGCCCCGTAAAGCTCGGTTGGTTATCAGTTTGTGACATTTTCTTATCCTCGAAAATTAAACAATTTATAGTTAAAGTTAACAACTCCCGGAGTGTACCACAAAATCAATAAAAAATTGAGTATTTTCTTTAAAATCTTTTCCACTCTCTTGCGTTTTCCCACTCTTTATGATCTGAATGGGTCAGAGGACTGCAAATGAAAAAGAATACGATGATGAAAAATGCGATTGAGCAGGCATGGGCGCTTAAACAAGAAAGTGCGCGCCTCACAGCCTTTGAGAAAGATGTTGACGCGTGCTTAGCTCTCTTGAACACAGGAGAGATTCGTGTTGCGGAAAAAAAAGAGGGCGCATGGATAACGCATCAGTGGATCAAAAAAGCGATTCTTCTCTCGTTTTATTTTTCGAAAAATACAGTGATAGGGGACTCGGAGTCCTATCACTGGTTTGATAAAATCCCTTTAAAAAAGCCAGACCACAGCTATCGCTGCGTTCCTGGATCCATTGTACGTCATGGATCTTTTGTTGAGCCTGGGGCTATTTTGATGCCCTCTTTTGTGAATATTGGCGCGTATGTAGGCTCTGGCACCATGGTGGATACATGGGTGACGATTGGCTCCTGCGCACAAATCGGTAAAAATTGCCATATTTCTGATGGTGTAGGAATTGGCGGCGTTTTAGAACCTGTGCAAAGCAATCCTGTGATTATCGAGGATCATTGTTTTATTGGTGCACGCTCTCAAATCGCCGAGGGAATGATCATTGAGGAAGGGGCTGTTGTCGGAATGGGGTGCTATTTGGGGGCTTCGACAAAAATAGTGCACCGCGCCACAGGAAAAATTACTTATGGCCGTGTACCTGCATATTCTGTTGTCGTGCCAGGGATGCTGCCTGATCCTCACAATTCATTGGCACCCGGCATTGCGTGTGCTGTCATTGTGAAGGAGGTAGATGCGCAAACACGTTCAAAAACGTCACTTACCGACCTCTTACGGGATATTTAGTCTTTTTCTGCACTATTCCTTAGTATATAACTTTGAGAAATAGCCCCGTGCGTCACGGTGAATAGAACCTTCAAACTCAAGGGCCAAGAGTGCGCTGTGAATATCGCCTGAATATCCCTCAAGAGCTATGAGCAAATCATCCGTCGATAAGGGGACTGTGGATAAATTTTCCAGAATTTTTTCTTTAAGCTCAAGGCAAATTTTTTCCTCTTCAGGTGGATTTTTTTCACAGGTATTCAGAGATTTTTTCATTGGACCTTGAGTTTTTTCTTTATCCACTAATATTCGATCCACCAATTTTGGACAGGGAGCCCCTAAAACACTGAGGATATCTTCTTCTGACTCAAGAACATAAGCACCATTTCGAATCAGATCATTCGTTCCCTTGGACCGTGCATCAAGGGGAAATCCTGGCACAGCAAAAAGCTCTTTGCCTTGTTCAAGAGCGTAATTTGCCGTGATTAAACTTCCCGAAGGTTTAGCCGCTTCCATAACACATACCGCAAGGCTGAGCCCAGAAATAAGGCGATTGCGCCTGGGAAAATGGCTTGCTCCTGGAAACATACCAAGGGGCATTTCTGAAATAAGACAGCCCCGATTCATAATCGCATCACGCAAAGGACCATGTTCTGGGGGATAGAGCTGATCCACGCCCCCTGCCATCACCGCAATTGTGGGCAAAGGATTTGTTTGTTGCTCAAGAGCCCCTTTGTGAGCGGCTGAATCAATGCCACGCGCGAGACCCGAAACAATGGCATAGCCGCAGTCTGCTAATTTTTTAGCAATATCCAGTGTCAGTCGTGTTCCATGGACAGAAGCATTGCGCGATCCCACCATCGCAATCATCGGTTGATGAAGCGCCTCAACTTTTCCAAGAACACTTAAGAGAGGAGGGTATTCCGTCATATTCTTCAAAGCTTTTGGATAGCGCTCATCCCAATAAGGAAGAAGGTAAATGCTTTTTTCCTCGTGACGTTTAATCTCACTCAGTGCTTCTTTTTCAGAAAAAATATTTTTTTTCTTATACCTTAAAAAGGATAAGGCTTCTTCCTCGCTTCCGTGCTCTTTTATTAAATTTCTATACACAAGCGGCCCGATACCAGGTGATCTGATAAGACGAAGTGCTTGAAGCATCCTTTGTAAAGACATAGATAATTGACACCTCTATTTGTTCTTGTCTAAGCTTAAAGAGTAAATCTTAAAAATAGATAAAGAGCGGGTGTTTAATGAAACGTCTCATTCTCATGCGACATGCGGAGGCACAACCGGCTCATATCGTAAAAATTGACCGTGAGCGCGCTCTTTCGGGGGCTGGCATGAAGCAAATGGATGTGATGGGGCAAAAATTGCATCAAAAGCTTTTAGGCGTGGACTATGTCATGTGCTCAAACGCAAAGCGGGCCCGCCAAACCTTCGAGGGAATAAAAAAACATCTGCCCGCAACGATTGCTATTTCGTTTGAAGATAGACTTTACGGTGCCACAGCTCATTTTATTATTGATCGCTTACGTCGCATTGATGATCGGTATGAAAATGTGCTTATCGTGGGCCATAACCCTGCATTACAACAATTTTTGAGCGCTGTGACAGAGGCGAATCCCTTCCCAAAACCTCTCCATTTTTTTGAAACCTGCTCTGTGGCCTTTTTTGAATCACAGGACTATACATGGTTTGACTTGCATTTCTCGAGCCTGCGCCTTACAGAGCAAATTATTCCTATATTTTAGTTGACGAATATTCATTTTTATCATACATTAACAACTTGCATGCTATTTTTAGAGAAAAAACATGAAGTATTTTTATTTTATTTTTACACTAGCTTTGGGTCTCACAACAGCTTTTGCCACGGATAAGCCTCGTGATATAGAGGAAACAATTGAAAAAGTTGGATCTAACGTCCGAGAAATAATCGAAAAAGTTCAAGAAGAAACATTAGAAGAAATAATAGGAATTATTGAGGAGATAGAAGAGGAATTTTCAAAGGGTGAGACGATCGTGCCTGAGGATAAAACACTTGAAGAAATGCTGAAAATCGCTGTGCTCAAGAGCAGCATTTCAAAACTTAAAAATGAATCAGACAAAATTATTTTAACGCAAAACGATCAGAAAATTTTTGACAGTATCGATTTTTTTAAAGATTATAATGAGGATTAATCGCCTTGTTCTCTCATCTTTTGACGTTTAAAAATGTTGGGGATGGGGGATTTTTGGATATAAAATCTAAAATTAATTGGGCACAGTGCCAAGGGGACGCCGTACTTGTATCCACCTCTAGATCATAAAAACGTGAGGGGGTGTGGACACGATCTAATTGCGCCCTCCCCTGCCCTATGCGACGATCACCCCGTAAAATTTCGCGCTCACGCAGCACATCCAATGCGCAGTAAACGCCAATGAAATAGACCGTATGCGCTTTGAACATTGACCTATAGGTCCTTAGTCGCTCTGCATCGCCACAGATCACATCATCCATAATCACATTCAAATGAGCGCCCAAAAGTGCTTTTAGAACACCTGGAATCGCTTGAAAAACGTTGTGAGGATACCCTTCAACTTTAGGGAAAGACGTGGTTTTCTTATCCTCCTCCGACTCAAAACGAGGCGCATCCACATAGTGCCGTGGCATCATATCCCAAAATGTATCAACACCTATGTGCAAGAAAGGCTCCTCGGATAAATGCTGTAAAGCCTTGGCAATCGAGGATTTTCCCGTTGAGGAAGCGCCGTTCAAAAGAATGAGCATCAAAGTTCCTTGATCAGAAAATAAAAAACCGATCCTCCGTCAAACCCGTGCCGTTCAAGATCAACGCAGTAGCCCAGTTTTTTATAAAAATCAAGCGCCTCAAAATCCATTGTATTCACAGTGGAAAAACGGCATCCCTTTGACCTCCCGTAAGCTTCAGCTTTGTGCATAAGCTCTGTGCCGATATTTTGGCCGCGGTATGCCGCATCAATATAAAGATTCCCAACGTAAAGGTATCCATAAAAAAGAATGCCATCAAGGCCGCCCTTCACCTCATCTTTGTTATTTTTTACCGTCAAAGAAAAATCAGACATCCCTGCTAAACCACGCTTTTCCTTTGCATGCTTGGAGAGACCTTCCACAAGATAAGGGGCGAGGCCTTCCTCCGCTGGAGAAGAAAAATGAATGTGAAAAGACATGCCGTTCCCTCGTTTTTTAAGCATTTACCCAGCATGACTATAAATCAAACAAAAAGGGGGCGCATCCCTTAAATGATTTCTCATTTTATAATTTTATTAATAAAAAGAGGGACTTTTTATTATTTTATTTTTTTTATTAGATATGCGAAAAGAGACTGGTAATGATGAAAAAAACACATACCTCTTGTAAGGAAAGACCATGGAGATGCTGATGACACCCTGTATGAGTTGGAAAAATGATGAGATTGAAAGACTGCGCACTGATTTTTTAAAAGGGCTCCCGATTAAAATGATTGCACGAGCGCTTCAGCGCACCCCTGGTTCTGTGAATAAGGCTCTTAGTCGTTTTCGTATTCGCACCCCGCGTCTTTTAAAAAAACCCGTGCGTTTGGAGCCCACCAAACCACGGAAAAAATTATACAAGGACGTCAATCAAAAAGCATGTCTTGCGTGGACATCCTTTAATGCCATTCTTGCGTGGCTGAAAGAGGAAGGCATTGAGGTTTCTCACCCCTCTGATGACTCTTATTTTTTAGAAGGACGTCCTTTGTCAAAAATGCAGATCGTCATGTGTGCCAATAAAATACGCCTTGAAAAAAAACTAACGATTTTTCTTGTGGAGGATATTACATGGTAAGAACAACAACACTTGCGCTTGCTACAACGTATCGCAAGCGTGGAAGACCTTGCAAAAATAGACCCAGCAAAGACTTTGGAACACTTGAGCTTCAAAATAAACGTCAAGGAGTCGATCTTTCAGAGTTACAACTCACAGGGACACTCGCTTCTATGTTACTCAAAGAGAGAACCCTTCTTTTGGATGATCTTGAGCCGCTGCATAAAATTTATATTCTAAGACGTCGCTATTTGCGTTTGCTTAAACCGCATATCGATGGGTGTCAGTCTTTTATCTCGCCTGTGCCCTCAAGCCATCAAAAAAATTACTCTTTGTCATTCCAAAAAGAAGATCAACACCTTGAAAAGGCGTGGACCCACCTTTCTCAAAAGCTTTCTCAAAGAGATAAAAATTTTATTCACCTTCTCGATCACCTTTTTTCCCTTGTTCCCTATGAAAGAATCAAAGAGGTTTATGCGCGTTTCTCAGGTCTATTCTCACCCGCTAAGCTGCACGAGATGGCTGCTGTCGCCAAAGAAGTGTGGTTGTAATCTATGAATGAAAACGCTTGGAGGGAGAATTTTTTTAATCTCCCCCCCGCTAATTTACTAAAATCCGCCCTCTTCTTCTATCCTATGAATCACACTATAATGTGTGATATGAAGAGATAAAATATTTAGCAACGTAATGCGTGCTCCAAAAATGAGAATTTCTCACCAATGAAAACATGTTGGGTTATCACGAATCATTATGCGGGCATTATTAATCAAGCACTGGGCTTAGCAGAGCATCTTCCTGTTGTGATTACCCATAAAAAAGTGACCTTGCGCCCTTTTTGGCATCTTACCTCACCTTATTTAATGTGGGGCGCGTCTCATGCCTTTACAAAAGAGAGCGATTCCTTAAAAGGCCCTTTTCCAGACCTCGTCATTGCAGCTGGAAGACAAGCTATTTTACCCGCTCTTTTTGTTCAAAAAGAAAGCAAAGGTGCCACACAAATTGTTTATCTCCAAGATCCTATTATTCGGCGTAAAGCCTTTGATGCAATTATTGCGCCACGACATGACCATGTCACCGGTCACAATGTGATCGAAATGGTAGGCACAACCCATAGAGTGACTAAAGCACGTATTGAGCAAGAATCAGAAAAATTTTCACCCCTTTTGAGCCATTATGCATCCCCTCGTGTTGCGGTGATTATCGGGGGGCCTAATAAAAACTATCGAATGGATGAGGATTTTAGTGAAGAATTGATTGACCAATTGTCACAGTTGCAGAAAAAATATCACTGCAGTTTGCTTATTACGACCTCAAGACGCACGCCAGAGCATGTTATCGTGGCTCTCAAAAAACAATGTCAAACTTCAGAAAATGTTTATCTTTATACGGGTGAAGGAGCAAACCCTTACTTTGCCTTTCTTGGCCGTGCAGATCATATTATTCTAACGTGCGAAAGTGTCTCGATGACAAGCGAAGTGTGTGCGACGACAAAACCTGTTTACCTTTTGCCGCTTAAGGGCAATCCCGGAAAATTTGCTGATTTTCATAAGCATATTATGGACACAGGCCGTGTAAAGTGGTTTGATGGTCGTCTGAGCGATGAAAAAAGCGTCAAACCCTTTGATGAGAGAGAAGCAATCTCAACGGCGCTGCAAAAAAAACTGCAGTGGATTTAAGAGCATATACAACATTTTTATCAAAAAATAAGACTATATTAACTTTTACACCTCATACTTTTTACTAGAATCATGTGATCTCGGTATATTTGGAATGAAGGTTGAGAAAAATCATTTAACCCCTGAAAAACACTATGCAATTGAATCCTCTGAGCTTAAAGACTCGGCCGATCTTGTCTTTTATTTTAGTCACAGAGAAACGCTTCAAAACCACAGCATTTATAGTGCACTCAAAAAAACTTATCCCAATTCAATCCTTATGGGGTGCAGCACAGGGGGTGAGATTGCACAAGATGATGTGCATGAGAACACAGCCGTGAGTCTTGCAATTCAATTTGAAAAAACAACGCTAAAAAAAGCTTTTATAAAAATTAACAATAACAGTGATTTTTTTGAAGCCGGTCAAAATCTTGCCCTCCAACTTAAAGATGCAACACTTAAGGGCGTTTTTGTGCTGTCAGATGGGCTTTCTGTCAATGGAAGCGAGCTTGTGAATGGCCTCAAAAGCACGCTTGAAGACATTCCCATTATGGGGGGCCTCGCTGCAGATGGAAGCCAGTTTCAGCAAACTCTTGTAGGCATTGACGCAGAGCCTACAGAAAAATCGATTGCGGCTATTGGTTTTTATGGAGATGCTATCCGTTTTGCCTGGGGCTCTGAAGGGGGTTGGGAGCCTTTTGGTCGAGAGCGCATTGTGACAAAATCACACGGAAATATTTTATATGAACTGGATGGTCAACCTGCTCTAACAATCTATAAATCCTATCTTGGCAAGTTTGCGAATGAACTTCCCTCAAGCGCGCTTCTCTTTCCATTGCGTATCCATCCACCCAGTGACCCCAAGGCTTTTTTAGTGCGCACTATTTTGGGCGTCAACGAAGAGGATCAAAGCATGACTTTTGCTGGCGATATTCCAGAGGGATATTCCGCTCAGCTTATGAGCGGCACAGCAAAAAATCTTACAGATGGTGCCGAACTATCCGCAGAGGCTATTAAAAAAAATCTCCCACACGCTCATCTCAAAAGTAATTCTGTCGCGATTATTATTAGCTGTATCGGGCGAAAACTTATGATGGGACCGCGTTCCATTGATGAAATTGAAGCTGTATCGACCATTTTAAATGACCCCAATTTTTATCGTGCAGGATTCTTTTCCTATGGTGAAATTTCTCCGCATACCTATTCGGGCATTCCTGAGCTACACAATCAAACAGTCACGATTGCAGCCTTTACGGAAGACCTTTCATAAAAGGATGAGCATGCATGGTTGAGACCACAACTTTACATAAAATCCTGAAAAGGCAGTTAAAACGTTTTACCAAAGACGACGGACAAATTGATATCGATGGTCTTTTAAAATCCATCAGTGATGTTTACCAAACAGCCGACGAGGAGGAATATCTATCCCACCAATCGCTCACAATGATGTCGGCAGAGTTGACAACATTGAACGAAGACTTAAGGGAGCAAATGAGCGAGGCTAAAGCGAATGAAGAGCGCTATGCTCTTGCTTCTCTTGGCGCCAATGATGGTCTTTGGGATTGGGATATTGAGAATGATGTTTGTTTTTATTCAGATCGTTGGAAGGAAATTATTGGCTTTTCAAAATATGATCACTTTACATCCATTGATGATTGGATTTATCGCATCACGCCTGAACATCAAAAATCGGTGAGATCAGCAATTTTTAGACACCTCGATGGTTTTACAGAGCGCTTTGAGGCTGAATATCAAATTAAGTGTTGTGATGGGAGTTATCTTTGGGTCTTATCAAAAGGTTTGGCTTTACGGGATCATAACCGAAAACCCTTGCGTATTGCGGGTTCCCAAACCGACATTTCCCAGCGAAAACGCTATGAGGAACAACTTTATAAAGCAGCCTTTCATGATAAACTTACAGGGCTTCCTAATCGTTCTTTGTTCACCGACCGTGTGAAGCATACACTCAAAATATTTAAGCGCTCTCAGCATAAAAAGGCTGCCCTTCTCTTTTTAGATCTCGACCGTTTTAAAATTGTCAACGATAGCCTCGGTCATGAAGCGGGCGATCAACTTCTTGTAAGTGTTGCGCGGCGACTTGAACTGACTGTACGTTCATCCGACACAATATGCCGCCTTGGAGGCGATGAATTTACCATTCTCCTTGCGGCGATTGATAACGAGGAGCAAGCCACAGCAACGGCTAATCGTATTATCGAGGAAATTAGTAAACCTTATTTTATTTATGGTCAGCAGATTTATATTTCAGGAAGTGCGGGTGTTGTGATTATTGACGCGTATGATGAGCCTGAAAATATTATGCGTAATGCTGATCTTGCCATGTATCAAGCAAAGCACAACGGAAAAGGGCGCGTCGAAGTCTTTGAGAAAGATCAATACGATTTGGTCTATAGTACACTGCAAATCGAAACAGAACTTCGCATTGCGGCTGAGCGGGGTGAATTCATTCCCTATTTTCAGCCCATTATTAATTTAAGCAATGGAAAAATAGAGGAGCTTGAAGCACTTGTACGCTGGAATCATCCTCAAAAGGGGCTCATCCCTCCGATCAAATTTATTCAAATTGCCGAGGAAACAGGCATTATTAAATACATTGGGGAGTATCTTTTTGAATCCATTTGCAAACAACTCAACGCATGGAAAAGAGCTTATGGCGAGGCATGGCTGCCCAACATTGCGATTAACCTTTCAGCTAAACAGGTCCAAGATTTAAATCACCTTAAATCCCTTGTGCGCATCTTTAAAGATTCGGGTCTCAAAAAAGAAAGTATCAAGTTTGAGGTTACAGAAAGCGTCATTATGGATAACTCGGCGAATGTTGCTCAAAATCTTGATTTTATTAAAAAATCCGGATTTAAACTTTCCATTGACGACTTTGGAACAGGGTATTCTTCTCTTAGCTATCTTGTTGCCTATCCCTTTGATTATATTAAAATCGATCGCTCGTTTATAAGCAATATCGATAAGGACCCTAAAAAAGAAAAAATTTTTCAAGCGATTATTGGCCTTGCGGAGGATCTCGATCTGATCTCCATTGCAGAAGGGGTTGAAACGGAGGAGGAGCTTCGTGTTGTCCAAAAAACATCCTGTCGTTTTGCACAAGGGTATTATTTTTCAAAACCACTCACGTGCCTCGATCTTTTGGATTTAATTGGAAATGGATCCTCAAAAGGTATACCTATGAAGCTCGATGCGAGTATGCCTCTCGATCGCTATCATTTTAATTTAGGAACTTTTCAAAAGCCCACAAACATGGCACCAGCGATAGACGCCCCCAAAAAACAAAAGCTGAAGGGGAATATAAAAAGCAAATCCTATCACCCAGAAGTGCTTCATAGTTAAAAAACCGATGAAAAAACTCGATAAAATACTCCCAAAAAGATAAAGCGTTGTCACTGTTCCATGGGATAGTCCCACGCGGTGGATCAGTTTTTGATAAAAATGCTCCTTGTGCGGCGTAAAGGGGCTGTGCCCTTGTGCCACACGCAACACAAGTGTCATCACAATATCTGCAAAAATAAAAATAAAGGGCGCAAAAATAATGGTGAGCCGTGTAAGAAAATAAAAATCTAAGCGAAAATGATGGGAAAGATACAGCCCGTAAAGAAGCGCAAATCCTCCTAAAAGCGTGCTGCCACTATCGCCTAAAAAGACTTTACCTTTTGGGAAGTTAAGCACAAAAAAGCCAAAAGTCGCCGCCATCATCATCCATAAAAAAGGCATTGGGCTCCAAAAATATCCCACATATCCCGCCCACAGCAAAAAGGTTCCCGACCAAAGACCATTTAGCCCATCACTAAAATTCGCGGCGTTGATAAAGGCAAGCATAAGAAAAAGGCCAACTACACTATTTATGAAATTAGTCGAGAAAAAGGGAAAATTGTAACTCAAGAGATACATCGCTAAAAGGCTGAAAAGCATTTGCCCCATCAGTCGAATCAGAGGATGCAAGTGCTTACGGTCATCAAAAGCACCTAAGATAACCAAAATGGCAAGCACCATTGTCATGACAAGTGTGACGACAGAACTCATATCCCCTGTCAAAAACGTATAGGTCACATTTGCAGTCGCAAGACTTGTAAAAATAGCAATTCCACCAAAGCGGGATGTCGGCTTGTGATGTGCTGAACGTTCGTTTGGAAATGCCAAAAGAAAACGCCCCTTCCCCACCAAACACAGCGTGAAAGAAATCAAAAAAGCAAAGATACTAATAAAAATAACCATAGATTTTTTAAAAGTTGCCTAAAAGCATGGCTGGGGGACCTGGATTCGAACCAGAGTTGCTCGGTCCAGAGCCGAGAGTTCTACCGCTAAACTATCCCCCATCACAAATAAAGAGCTTTAAACAAAATCCCTGATTGCCAAAAGCCCCCTTAGGTGTGTATTAACATAGGTAAGGTACTCTTTTAAAGAGATAAATGATTTGTAGAGTGGTTATTTTGAGCAAATGAATTTTAGACGCAACAGACGCAAATCAATAGAGATGAAGGACACCTTTGCGGCCATTGACCTTGGCACGAATTCCTGTCGCCTCTTGATATGCAAGTTTGACGGTAAAATTCGTATTATTGACTCTTTTTCAAAAGTTGTAAGGCTTGGAGAAAATCTTCAAGAAGATAATCGACTTTCAGAGGATGCGATCGAGCGCAGCCTTAAAGCGCTTAAGATTTGTGTCGATAAAGTACAGCAAAACAATGTTACAAGACTCAGAGCCGTCACCACAGAAGCGTGTCGTCGTGCCTCGAACGGACATGTTCTTGTGGAGCGTGCAAAAAAAGAGTTGGGGCTTGACCTTGAGATTATTGCCCCCAATGAGGAAGCTCTCCTTGCTCTTATAGGATGCTCAGGCGTTTTTCAGAACAACATTCCCTATGGCATTGCTTTTGATATCGGTGGCGGAAGCACTGAAGTCATGTGGGTCTCTCTTTCCGATAATGTGAAAGATTTTAAAGTGATCGATTGGATCTCCCTTCCCTTTGGTGTTGTGACGTTAAGTGATGAGTACGCCAGTCATTCAACATCGCCGCGTATTTACGAGCAGATTATTGATAAAACAACAACCGCTCTTAATTTATTTGCAGAAAAAAATAATATCGCACCCTATATAGAAAATAAACAAGTACAGATGGTGGGAACGTCTGGAACCGTTACGACTCTTGCAGCCATTTTTCTCAAACTGAGCCGCTATGATCGTCATGTGATTGATGGAATTTATTTGCGCACCCAAGACCTGAAGGATATTACTCAATCTATTTTGAATATGTCGCCGAAACAACGTAATGCCCATCCGTGCATCGGTGTTGGTCGCTCTGATCTTGTCATTACAGGATCGGCTATTTTAGAGGGAATTTTGGGCGCTTTTAATCTATCCTGGTTACGTGTGGCGGATCGCGGTGTGCGTGAAGGTATTTTAATGAGTCTTATTCAAAAGTTTTCAGATCATGCGTCCACTCATGGGCATGAAAAAGTCGAGGACACTCCCTCCATATAGTTTTTTAAGAGAGAAAAATGCGTCACTTAAAAGTCAAAGTTAAAAATAAAAAACTATCAACATCATCGAAAAAATGGATAGAGCGGCAGCTGAATGATCCTTTTGTTCACCGCGCCCGCGCCGAAGGATTTCGGTCCCGTGCTGCCTATAAAATGCAAGAAATCCAAGAAAAATATCATCTTATCCAAAAAGGGATGACCGTTGTTGACTTAGGAGCTGCACCCGGTGGATGGTGTCAAGTTGTCGCAAGTCTTCTAGGCAACACAGGTGCTATTTATGCCATTGATCTTTTGGAGATGGATCCCCTTCCAGGCGTGACGTTCATCAAAGGGGATTTTAATGACATTCACACCCATATTCCGGATAAAGTTGATGTGATTTTGAGCGATATGGCGCCAAGCTCCTGCGGGATTAAATCTGTGGATCACTTGCGTCTTATTGGCATGCTGGAGGAGGTTTTTACTTTTGCAAAAGATTATCTAAAAGCGGAAGGATCTCTTGTGGCCAAAGTTTTACGGGGCGGAACAGAAGCGAAATTGTTGGCGGAGCTCAAAAAAGCATTTAAAAAAGTCACGCACTTTAAACCTTCATCAAGTCGCACCGAGTCGGCTGAAATTTATGTTATTGCGCAAGGATTTCGCCTCTAAGCTTTTTTAAAATTGCTCAAAGTCTTTACTTTTTGTAAAGATTTATCCCTTAGAATGAAACTCATGAAAAATGCTTAATGAAAGAGCCATCGCCTATGCCTACTTATCTTTTGGCCTCCCTTCTTTTAATGTTGACGCCTTCTGTTGTGTATTCTACGGATGAGACCGTTGATACGGATGTGGAATACGACGAAGAAAATGAAGCAAATTACGCTGTTCCGTCTGAAGAGGAGGTCACTGAGGAGGACATTTTTTATGAGGGGGATGTTTATGAGGCCCAAGAAGACGAAGGTAATAGCGACAGCGACGACGACGATGATGCTGCATAGCTCTCATTTTTCATAAAATTATAATCTTTTATCACCTCAAGCCCTCGCCAAAGAGCTTAAGGTGATTTTTTTGCTCTCAGCAGATTCTTTTTCAAAAAAAAGCATCAATATTGCAAAATTTTCTGATATTTTGTTTTTAAATTATCCATCCAGTCACTATTTTTTCCTCTCACCACATGGCTAAAAGAAAAAATGAAAAAAGAAGGAAGATTTGAACCCGCTCCTTTGCTATACTCGCCAGAGACTCTAACCATAATAAAAAATTTTTATGACACGCGATATTTACGAACGCTCCCTTGACTATCACCGTTTTCCAAAACCCGGCAAACTCGAAGTGAAAGCTACAAAACCTCTCGCAGATCAACAAGATCTTGTTCTTGCTTATTCTCCCGGCGTTGCTGCAGCAAGTCGCTTAATTGATCAAAATCCTGCAGAGGCTGCGAATCTCACAGCGCGTTCGAATCTGATTGCTGTCATCAGTAACGGTACGGCTGTGCTTGGTCTTGGCAATATCGGCCCCCTCGCGGCCAAACCTGTGATGGAGGGGAAAGCCGTTCTCTTTAAAAAATTTGCAGGTATTGACGTTTTTGATATTGAGATCAATGAGACAGATCCGGATAAGCTTGTAGATATTATAGCCGCCCTTGAGCCGACATTTGGCGGTATTAATCTCGAGGATATTAAAGCGCCAGAGTGTTTCTATGTGGAAGAAAAGCTGCGTGAGCGCATGAACATACCTGTGTTTCACGATGATCAACATGGCACAGCAATTATCGTTTCAGCCGCTATTCTCAATGGGCTTTTTTTATGTGGCAAAAGCATTGGTGATGTTAAACTCGTCACGTCGGGTGCGGGTGCTGCCGCCACAGCGTGCGTGGATTTGCTCGTCAGATTAGGACTTTCTCCGGAAAATGTTATCATGTGTGACAGTGCAGGCGTTGTCCATAAAAGCCGCACGTTTAAAGAGGGAGATTCTAAAAAACGCTATGCAACGGACCTGCCCCTTAAAAACTTAAAAGAAGCGATGGTCGGTGCTGATATTTTTCTGGGTCTTTCCGTCGCCAATGTCGTTACACAAGACATGGTTGCGGCTATGGCTAAAAATCCCCTTGTCCTTGCTCTTGCGAATCCTGAGCCCGAGATTCTTCCCCATCTGATCAAAGAAGTGCGGGACGATGCGATTATTGCAACAGGGCGCTCTGATTATCCCAATCAGGTGAATAATGTTCTTTGCTTTCCTTTTATCTTTAGAGGAGCCCTTGATGTAGGGGCAACGACCATTAATGATGAAATGAAAATTGCGTGCGTCAAGGCCCTTGCAAATCTTGCCCAAGCGGAATCAAGTGATATTGTGTCGAGCGCTTATGGGGGAGAGGTTCATAGCTTTGGCCCTGAATATATTATTCCAAAACCCTTTGATCCCCGTCTGATTGTAGAGGTTGCTGCGGTTGTTGCTGAAGCTGCGATGGAAACAGGTGTCGCTACACGTCCTCTTGCAAGCCTTCAGACCTATCGTGATCAGTTGATGGAGTACGTCCATCGCTCATCCATGGTCATGCGCCCCGTTATGACAGCCGCACGTCAAAATCCTAAAAAGGTTATTTTATGCGAGGGAGAGGAAGAAAAAATCCTTCGTGCGGCTCAAACGCTTATTGACGAAGGGATTGCGAAACCTATCCTTATCGGTCGCCCTTCGATTATTGAAAAACGCCTTAAGCGCGCAGGACTTCGTCTTCGCCTTGGCGTGGATGCAGAGCTTGTTGATCCCTCAAGTGACATACGCTTTTCAAATTACTGGTATTGCTATCATACAAAGCTTGCGCGCAGCGGTATTTCTCCTGATCTTGCAAAAACAATTGTGCGCACAAACTCCACAGTCATTGGCGCTCTTGCAGTTGAGCTTGGCGATGCAGATGCCCTTATTTGTGGTCTTGTGGGGCGTTATAATGATCACCTCAAGCATTTAAGACAAATTTTAGGAGGTAGAAAAGAGCATCAAACCCTTGCAGCCTTAAGTTTAATGATTTTAGAGCAAGGTAATCTTTTTATTACAGATCCTTATGTGAACAGCGATCCAACGGCAAAACAAATTGCGGATATTACCCTTCTTGCCGCAGAGCAAATCGAACGTTTTGGGATCACACCCAAGGTGGCACTCTTATCCCACTCTAACTTTGGAACCTTTAGCAGTCTCAGTGCCATCAAAATGCGCGAAGCGTTGCGTATTTTAAGAGAAAAAGCCCCAGGCCTTGAGATCGATGGTGAGATGCACGCCGACGCTGCTCTTCTACCGGATCTGCGCGCCAAAGTCTGTCCTGAAAATACACTACCAGGGGAAGCGAACCTTCTTGTGATGCCGTGTCTTGATTCTGCGAACATTGCGTTTAATCTGACAAAAGTCATTGGTCAAAGTCTGGCTGTGGGGCCTATGCTTTTAGGACTTGCTAAGCCTGCGCATATTGTGACACCTTCAACAACATCACGGGGTATTGTGAATCTCACCTCTCTTGCTGTTGTCGAAGCTCAAGGAATGGCGCATG
The DNA here is from genome assembly GCA_021808925.1 of Pseudomonadota bacterium. Lineage (GTDB taxonomy): Bacteria > Pseudomonadota > Alphaproteobacteria > Paracaedibacterales > JAKBAR01 > JAKBAR01. The sequence continues at coordinate 21,385 of JAKBAR010000016.1, forward strand.
GGAATGAATAGCATTTTGTGATAATGCATTTTATTCGCAATTGCTTCACAGATCTTTTTTTCATATGCATATAGGGTATCGCCTTAAAAATATTCATGTTTTGCCGATTCTTGTGATGATGATCATCGCAAGCTTGAGTGTGTTTACCCTTTTTTCTGCCGCTAACGCTCATTTTTCACCCTGGGCATCAAAGCAAGCTATGCGCTTTTGTATCAGCCTTATTTTGCTTATCAGTGTGGCGCTTGTGGATATTCGCACATGGTACACGCTGAGTTATCCTTTTTATGTTTTGGCGTTCCTTTTTCTTATAGGCGTTGAGGTGATGGGATTTGTGGGCATGGGAGCAAAGCGCTGGCTGGATCTTTATATTTTTACTTTGCAGCCTTCTGAACTTATGAAAATTGCGCTTATCCTTGCGCTTGCACGCTACTTTCACGACTGCCCTCCTTCTCTGATTCTAAAAAATCGCACCCTTCTTATTCCCATTATGCTCATCCTCGCACCGTCGCTGCTCGTCATGCGTCAACCCGATTTAGGAACAGCAATGCTTTTAATTTTTGCAGGCACGAGCACCCTTTTTCTTGCAGGAGTGCAATTGTGGAAATTTATATGTGTGGGGGGCGCTGTCATTGGTGCATCGCCTCTTTTATGGCACTTTTTGCACGATTATCAAAAAAATCGCATCCTCGTTTTCCTTAATCCAGAAATGGATCCATCTCACACAGGATATCACGTCATGCAATCGAAAATTGCCCTTGGGTCAGGTGGATTTTGGGGCAAAGGGTTTATGGAAGGCAGTCAAGGACATCTTAATTTTCTCCCGGAAAAGCAAACGGATTTTATTTTTACAATGTTTTGCGAGGAATTTGGTATGGCGGGCGCACTTTTCCTTTTGTCTCTCTATACGATATTGATTGTTTTTTTCTTCAACGTTGCGCTTAAAAGTCGTAGCAGCTTTGGAAGGTTGCTGGCTTTATCTCTCACAATGCTTTTCTTTTTTTATATTTTTATTAATATCTCCATGGTGATGGGATTAGTTCCCGTGGTCGGCGTGCCACTTCCCTTGATGTCCTATGGGGGCACATCCATGATCACTGTGATGTTTAGTTTCGGTCTTATTTTTTCAACAAGCCTTTACCGTGATGTACGTTTGGGATCAACATAAGACGTTTTATAAAGAGAAAAAAGAATCCCTCCTGTAAGAAAAACAAGCGTCACGCCAAGAGATAATGTACTTGGAATCTCAATACCAAGATAAAAAAGAAAAACCTTGCTTCCTATAAATATTAAAATCAGGGCAAGGGCTTTATTTAGGTAATAAAAACGATTGGATAAATGGTCCAAAATAAAATAAAGAGAGCGCAATCCCAAAATCGCAAAAATGTTGCTCGTATACACAATATACGGATCCTGTGTCAGCAGCAAAACAGCAGGCACACTATCCACAGCAAAAATAATATCCGCACATTCAATCATCACAAGTGCCAGGAATAAGGGTGTTGCATACCATTTATTTTTTTGTTGTATAAAAAAATGCTCCTTGTGAAGTTTTGGTGTCAAAGGAATATATTTTTTAATCCAAGAGATATACCGCTCGCTCACATTTTTCTTTTCTTGATCAATGGCACGGAGCATTTTTAGGCCTGTGATTATAAGAAAAGCGCCAAAAAGGTAAAGAATACCGTGCATTTTTTCAATGATTTCAATGCCTGCCATAATCATTACAGCACGCAGCACGAGCACCCCTAAAACCCCCCAAAAAAGCACACGGTGATGGAGATTTTTCGGAATACATAGGGCTTTAAAAATCACTGCCATCACAAAAATATTATCCATGGATAGGCTTTTTTCAATAAGATAAGCTGTCACATAGGTAAGAGAGTTTGAGAGGCCGTGTTCTTGATAGATCCAGAGCGCAAAGAGAAGGCCAATAGTCACATAAAAAAGACTCATCAAGAGGCTTTCTTTGATTGAAATGACACGATAATTTTTATGGAGAACGCCAAGGTCCAGGATCAAAAGTGTCGCAATGATGGCAATAAAAAATCCCCAATCCCCCATAGAATGACTCATAAAATAACACGTGCACATTGCCCTTATTTTATGAGCATACCCCCCCTCTTCCTAAGAAAAGGTTAAGGATAAAATTCTAAATATAATGGCATTAAAATCCTTTTTCTTCGCCTTGAAACAAGCGCTTGATATTTTCTTTGTGCGTATGAATTAAAAGAAACGCAAGGATGATACACAGGAAAAACACATAAAAAGTACTTAAGAAATAGGCATAAAGCGGGGAGAGTATAAAGGCAACGAGTGCAGATAACGATGAAATACGCAATAACTTCGCGACAATCAACCATGTAAGCGCAACGCTTAAAAAAAGAAAGGGAGAGAGGGGGAGTAAAACCCCAAGGGCCGTTGCCACCCCCTTTCCCCCCTTAAAACCCAGCCAGATGGGAAAAATATGCCCGGTAACGGCTGCAAAGGCACACAAAACGGGAACAGTGGCTGAGCTCTTTGTCACCAGAAGCGCAAAAATAACAGCGATGGCCCCCTTTGACATATCAAGAAGAAGGGTCGCCGCCGCTATTTTTTTATTTCCAGAACGCAACACATTGGTCGCACCGATGTTGCCCGATCCAATGGTGCGCACATCAACTCCCTGGCTGTAACGCATGAGCAAAAGACCAAAAGGAATCGATCCGAGAAGATAAGATAAAACAACAAGAGCGAACGTGAGAGACATACTCAACCTTTTATTTTAATTTTTTTACTAAAAAGACCCGATGAGCGTCAGGGAAAAAAGCCTCAACCACCTTGCCATAGTTTTTATCCTCTTTTGTATAACACGTGAACTCAAGCTTTTCAAAGAGCTCAAGCAGATCTTTATCATACCCTGGCGCAATGCACGATATACAAACGGGTGTTTCTCCGGAATTAGGAAGTTTATGCCCCTTATTCTTCAACTCCTGAATAATATCGATCAGCAAACATGCATATTCCTCTATTGTTTTTTTATGCATAGAATTTGGATCAATCGCATAGGCGATGGATGCAACACCGCCTGTGACTTTCATATTATTAAAGTTAGAGTCATCCTCCGTATTGATTTTTTTAAGGACATCTAAATCCTCAAAAAAGTTGTTCAATCCCTTTTCCACATCTGTTGTCTCATCCTTATTCCCATAAAGAACAGGTTGGTTGCCGAGATTAAAAAAGACATGATGAGTCGGTGAGATAAGACCATAAAACGCCGTGGTCTCACACCTTTTGTTTGCAATATCTATATAATCTGCATTTAGTTGATAAGGTTTTTTGTCCTCATTCGCAAGTTTTTGTTGATGCTCATTCGACTTTTCTAAAATATCCTTTAAAGCATCTTCATCTGTGATACTTTTGAGAATAAGCGTATGCTCAATATTTTCATGAACATAGGTTCGTTTTCCGTAAACATTACAGGGATCTTTTTTGTACTCTATGATCTCAGAAGACGCATTCGCAAGGGTGATAAAACTAAAAAACACCCCTAAAATAGACAAAAAATGCACAAAAAAACACTCCTTATTATTGAATAATACTTGTTAAATTTGAAGGCAGTGGGAGACTGTCACTGGGTGCCACATCCATCAACCATGGATAAGTCGACTGAAACTCTTCATACCAAATCGTAAGATGTTCGGGAACAGCCTCGCGCGCCATGGAGGGATAGCGCAACTCTAAATAAGATAAGGTCACAAAGGAAACAAGCGTCGCAAGAGTAAGTGACTGATCCAGTGGTTCCAGTGACAATGCATCAAGCCCCGACGTCACGGCTTGAATTTGGCGGTTATACCAATCCTTTGAGCGCAATGGCTCAGGCCTAAAGTGCGTTTCATACCGTGCATTCACAGCGGCATCCAGTATCCCATCACAAAGCGCTTGAACTTTCAAAATCCAAAATTTTTGATCCTGAGGAATCAAAGCCCCCTTGCCCATATCATTAATATACTCGCAAATCACAGGCGAATCATAAAGGACAGAGCCATCCTCAAGGATCAACACAGGAATTTTATTCAGGGGATTGAGGCGACGCAGATCTTCATCCCGTTGCCATGGGTGATAATTGATAATCTCGACCGTATCGTAAAGATTAAGCGCTTTAAGACACACCTTGACTTTTGCTCCAAACGGCGATGTCGGCCAACTGAGTAACTTTAGCATGCATAGACTCCCATAGATTAGAAAGTGCGTTCCAAACATCATCAGGCTTTAATCCCTCCATATAGCATGTACTGCCTTGATAGGAAAAACCAGGGGTTTGTTCGAGCTCGTTAAGTTTTTGTGGAATTCTCAAAATTTTATTATTCGGGCCATAGGGTCCATAGCGCGTATCATCACTCGGTCCAAAAAGCCCAAGGGTCGGAATATTCAGTGCGGCTGCCATATGCATGGGCCCTGAGTCATTACCCAAGAAAACGTCGCACTGACCTAAAGCTGCTGCGACATAAGGTAGATCCGCAGACAATAGAATCTTTATCCGCGGGGATTCAAGTGATTGTTGAATGGTTTTGACCACAGCACTCTCATGAGGGGCTGCAACAAGAAGAGCGTCGGCCTCGGGATAGGTTTTTAGAAATTTTTCTAAGATCTCAATATAATACTGAGAAGGCCATTGCTTTCCCACCCAATTCGCTGTGGGAGCCACCGCAAGGGTTGGTGAGGTTAAAATCGATTTTGCCTTTGCAACATGCACTGGATCGAGCCATAGTTTGGGCGCCGCCAGTTCAGATATTTTTGCCCTAGAAGCCGCTATCATTTGCTGTAACCGCTCCACTTGATGCCCTTTATCAAAGGAACAAGCCCGCCATCTTATGCGCACGGACGACCGCAATGTATAACTAATGAGAGACCCTCTGAGGTCAATAATCATATCCCATTTAGAGCGGTAAACCTTCCTCCAAAGCTGAAACCAATGACGCGAGAAAGATTTTTTTTTCATCACAATGATTTTTTTACAAAAGGGAATAGCCTTAAACAAATTCGCCGGCAAAGATCCGCTGACAATAGTGACATCAAGATTCTTATCGTGCTTTTCTAACGTATGCAAAATGCTGGTACTGAGGACAGCATCGCCTAAACGGGAGGACGTGATAAAAAGAATTTTCATACAAAAAAAGTAAGTTATTATGGCGCGCCCTAGAGGATTCGAACCTCTGACCTACGGCTTAGAAGGCCGCCGCTCTATCCAACTGAGCTAAGGGCGCCTATGTTTCATTCATAGTCGATTGAGCGATGAAATTCAACATCTATCGCGCAACTCTATGCTTATGCGCAACAGATAGTACATCTTAATTTTTCAGTGGCTCACTCAGATTGAGTACCGTCCAAGTCTCCTGCACTTTATTTTGTATAACATATTTTTGTGATTTTCTCTGTAAAAAGGTCATTTTTCCCCCGAATTTTTTGCTTTTATGGGCTTTTTTGATCGTAGTAGTGCATATTTGAGTTGTCTCGCGTGAGAAATACGCGTTTTTTGAGCGATTTTTGGCTGTTTTAAGTCTTTGATTGTCAAAAAAAATCATCTATCCACCAAATACAGTGATTTTTTTAGCAATATTGTGCTAATTTCGCCCCCATTTATTAAGATTTTCAGTATTTTTTGTATTACTGAGGTGACTTTTTCGTTTTCTAGCTAAATT
>JAKBAR010000017.1 GCA_021808925.1 Pseudomonadota bacterium
TCCGATCTCGTGAGGGCAAAGCTTCTACAAGTTTTATTCAAAGGCATCTCCAGATTGGTTACAATAGGGCTGCGCGCCTCATTGATTTAATGGAAAAAGATGGGGTGATTAGTCCCGCCAATCATGTGGGCAAGCGGGAAATCCTTGGCGCTGGGGGTATGTAGGTGTTTTTTGTTGAGATTTTCTATACGGATAGGAAGAATAAAAAAATAAACATTATCCTACAAAATCGCGCTTAATACTCAGTTTTTGCTTGAATTTATCATTTTAATCCCCAATTGTAGAGACAGGATATAAAAACTTATAACTCCATGACATTTTCTTTTTCTGACGTTGCTCTCTCCAAGGAGCTTCTTGCTAATTTAGCGCCTCTTGGGTTCGAAACACCTACGGCCATCCAAAAAGCAGCCATTCCACTTATCCTTCAAGGCCATGATGTGTGTGGATGCGCTCAAACAGGCTCGGGCAAGACGGGTGCTTTTTTGCTGCCTATTATTGACAAACTTCTTCATACCCGTATGCGTGCAGGTATGCCGCGTGTGATTATTTTAAGTCCAACGCGGGAATTAGCAAGCCAAGTGCATGATAATTTTAAACTTTTCTCAAAGGGCTTAGGCTTAAAAGCTGCCGTTTTAGTCGGGGGTGAGTGGACAGGTGATCAAGAAAAACAACTGCGTAAAAAACCAGACCTTATTATAGCAACGCCAGGACGCCTTCTCGATCTGTATGAGCGAGGAAAAATTTTGATGCTCGACATTAAAACACTCGTTATTGACGAGGCTGATCGCATGCTCGATATGGGATTTATGCCCGATGTCACACGTCTTCTCAACTCTTTACCCTCTGAAAAACAAATTATCCTTCTCAGTGCAACCTTTCCAAAGGAGCTCGAGGCTTTGATTCACTCTCTTTTAAAAGAGCCTAAGTATATCGAATCAAAAGAAGAAACGAAAACGGCGTCTACTATTGAGCAATTTAAAATTAATCTCAAAGAAGAAGACAAGCTGCAGGCACTACGCACATTGATACGTCTCTATGAAAACATGTCTGCCATCGTGTTTTGTAACAAAAAAAAGGATGTGGATATTGTCGCTAAATCTCTGAAATCCGCTGGATTTAAAAGCATGCCCATTCATGGCGACTTGGTTCAATCAAAACGCAACGAGACCCTCGATACGTTTCGTACAAAAAAAGGGCTTATCCTTGTTGCAAGCGATGTTGCCGCGCGAGGCATTGATATCGATGACTTACCTTTGGTGATTAATTATGATCTCCCCATTCATGCGGATGATTATGTTCACCGTATTGGCCGCACAGGCCGTGCAGGAAAAAAGGGTGTGGCATTTAGCTTTGTCTCAAAACGTGATGCAAGGCTTTTGAAAGCTATTATTGAGACTATCGGGATGGAGCCTCAGGATTATGCTCTTACTCTCGATGATGTTAAAGAAGAAACCTCCAAAGATTTTCATGCAAAAGAATCCGATAAAAGGGGCCGTGGGCGGTCCAGTCATGATGAGAGCAAACAGATTGGCTTTGGTGATCTCACCCCACGCTTTATCCTTGCAGATCCCCTTATTTTTTTAAGAAAAACAGATGCGGCCTAAGTGATAGAGATTCACTGATCTTAAAACCCTCTGTTTGTTAAACATCCAGAATATGAATCTCTGTGACGGGCTTTTTGCCAAAGCGCAGCATGCAGTGACGGCGGAGATTTTTAAAAATTTCCTCATGACGTTCTTTGTCGCTCTTAAAACTCTCCTCAAGTGTATTTTTTAGAAGACGCGCAAGCTCAAGCATCAAGAGTCCTGTTTCCTCTCCCGGTTCACTTAATCCATGAATGCTAAAATGTGGGTCGCCGATAATCTTTTTATTTTTCACAGCTGCACTCACAAAAAGTGCACCGTTAATCGCAAGTTTACCCCGTTGTTTCAAGAGAAGGCTTTCTTGTGCAATCACACGGGAGCCATCCTTCACGCTATACCCCACAGGAATTGTTTCATCAATGATTTCTGCAGGGCTTGGCGATAGACGAATCAGCGTGCCGTTATTCGGAATAATACTGTGAGGAACACCACAGGAAAGACCAAAGCGACGATGCTCATAAAGATGACGTGCCTCACCATGCACAGGAATGAGTGTTTGAGGGCGCACCCATTCATACATTTGCCTAAGCTCATCACGATGAGGGTGACCAGACACATGAATATCCTCTTCGGATGCGGTAATAATCGTTGCACCGTCCCGTGTAAGGCGATTTTGAATAGAGCCCACATGTTTTTCATTGCCAGGAATCGTTCGTGCTGAAAAAATAACAACGTCACCAGCACCTAAGTGAATAGAAGGATGGGCGCCATTGGCAATGCGGGAGAGGGCTGCACGCTGCTCCCCTTGGGATCCTGTGCAAAGAATAAGTGTTTTTTCCTGAGAAAGATCTTTAATAACCGTGTCATTTTGAAATTTTGGAATGCCTTTTAAATAACCGGCGTGACGCGCGGCCATTTCCATTTTTTCAAGGGACCGTCCAACCGTCACGATGGTGCGTCCCGTTTCTATGGCGGCCACGGCAGCCGTTTCCATGCGTGCAATATTCGACGCAAAACATGCTATGGATACACGTTGTTTAGGATAACGCTTAATAACATCGATAAGATTATCACGAATAGCACCTTCTGAACCCGCAGAGCCTTCTTGAAAAACATTTGTCGAATCGCACACAAGGGCGAGCACCCCTTCATTACCAATTTCTTGGAGGCGCTTCGAATGGGTTACATCCCCTACAAGAGGCGCTGGATCAATTTTCCAATCACCCGTATGGACGACTGTGCCATATTTTGTGCGAATCGCAAGGGCATTTGGTTCGGGGATAGAGTGTGTGAGGGTCACAAATTCAATGTCAAAAGGGCGTAGATTAATTTTTCCAGAAAGTGGCACCTCAATCAACGGTGCGTTTTTAAAAGAGGTTTCTTTAAGTTTGCCGCGAATAACTTCTGCTGTAAAAGGTGTGGCATACATAGGCAGACGCAGCTTATCCCACAAATGCGGAATGGCGCCAATATGATCCTCGTGGGCGTGGGTGAGTACAATGCCCACAACATCTTTAAGTTTGTCCTCAAGAAAACGAATATCAGGCATGACAACGTCAATACCTAAATAATCTGAAAATGAAATCCCTAAATCAACAATCAACCACTTACCATCACAGCAGTAAAGATTGAGATTCATTCCAATTTCGTTGCTCCCACCGAGGGGAAGAAAATAAAAACCGTTCACATTAACCTATTTTTGTTTATTTTTTGTATCCCATAATAGAGTAAAAATGATATACCGTGACGATATATTTTAAAATTTTACACTATTCTCAAAGCACATTAGTGCAAATTCATCCGATCAAAGGGGCTATCAAGGGAAAAGCTTGGGATTTTAATCATCAACTCATCGCCCTTTGATGTTTCCATCATATAGTAGCCATCCATAATACCCGACGGTGTGCTGAGGGGGGTGCCACTTGTATATTCAAAAGAATCACCCGGATTCAGCACGGGTTGTTCGCCCACAACGCCCGGCCCTTTAACCTCCTGAAGGCGACCAAATCCGTCAATAATGCGCCAATAGCGACTGCGTAACTGCACAACATGATCGCTCAGATTCTCAATTTTCACATGATAGGCCCACAAAAAATGGTACTCGTCCGGGTCCGACTGGTTATCAAGAAAAATCGGGTATACCGTTACTTTGATCTGATCCGTCTCAAGGGAATATGTAGGGTAGTGTGTCATCTTTAATAGTGTACCCCAACTTTCAAAAAGTTTCCATTTTTTTATACGTCATTTCATATTTCATTGCTATAGTAGCCTTGTGAAAATGAATATTTTATTAATGTAATCGGAATTATGACGGACCAATTTGACGAATTTTTAGAAGAAGTTCAACAAGACATTAAGCATGAAAAATATCTCCAGCTTTGGAAAAAATATGGTCGGCATGTAACGACAGCGGCTGTGAGCATTCTTGCAGCAGCGACAGCGTACATGTTATGGCAAAATCATCTGCAGAAAAAACATATGGAATTGTCGGATGCGTTTTTAACAGCGCAAATGTATATTGCTCAAAATAAATTGCCCGAGGCCTTTGCTGTTTTTGAGGCCATGCGGACGAGTAATCATGATGTTTATGGCTATTTACGTCATTTTGAAAAAAGTGCCGCTCTTTTGGCAAAAGGGGATGCGGCGAGTGTTAAGGAAGCCTGTGATCTTTTAGAAAAAATGGCAAAGGATAGTGGCTTGCCCGTGTATGTGAAGGATTATGCGGCGTTTTTGTTTGCGAAGATAAGTTATGAGCAAAAATTAAAATCCTCGGAGGAAACATTAGAGCTTTTAAAGCCTTTGAGTGATACTAAAAATCCGTGGCGTCTTTTTGTGGAGGAACTTAAAGGGTTAATTTACTACACAGACGGCCGTTACAAGGACGCTTTGGAGATTTTTGCCGCCCTTGTGAAGGATGAAAATACTCCAGAAGGGCTTCGCATAAGAGCACAAATGATGGTGCAGCTTTCGAATCAAAATGTTCGGTTTAAGCCTTAATTTTTCAGGGGATTTTAATACATATGAATAAAGCGTTTTTAGCCGTCTCTCTTGCTCTTTTTTTAACCGCTTGTGATAGTTTTTCCAAAAAACCGCCACTTCCAGGTGTGCGCGAAATATATCTTGATTTTACGAGTGGTGATCTCCTTCCTGATCCTGATTTTAAAGGAAAAAAAGTTTCTGTGCCTGCTGCACGGCCTCTTAAAGCTTTTCCACAAGCACTGATTAATTTTGATACAGAGCATGTGCCGTATGTTGCGACACTCAGTGAATCGCCGGTATGGTCTCTCTCGATTGGCGAAGGAGAAACGCCCGAGCACCGCTTTTTAGGCCATCCTGTGAGTGATGGTCATGTGATTTTTGTCTCTGATACCCTTGGAAAAATCTCGGCGGTGAAGGACCTCGGTAAAGATAAAGGTGCGGAAATCTTGTGGACCTTTGACTCTATTCCAGAAGAAGCGCGTGATAGTGCTGGATGTGCTACCCTTGCTTTTTATGAGGGAACTCTTTTTGTCGCCACAGCTATTGGGGATATTATCGCCCTTGATCCTGTGAAGGCCGCGGATGGTCAGGTTAAAATAAAATGGCGCACGTCCTTTGGCGCTCCTATACGCTCCATGCCCGCTGTAAAAGACGGCCGTCTATTTGTCACAGGTATTAATGGCATGACAGCTGCGCTTGATGCTGTGAAAGGAACCCTTTTATGGACCCATCAAGGATTTACAGAAGTTTCAAGTATTCAAGGAGGGGCCAGCCCCGTTGTAAAAGATGATCTTGTTGTCTCCACCTATTCTTCCGGTGAAATTTTTGTGATGAAGGCAGAAAGCGACGTTCCGCTTTGGTCAGATACGATGACGACCGCACTTCGAAGTGATTCAATCTCGAGTATTCCACATATTGTGGGTAATCCTATCGTTGATGGCAATATTCTCTATGTTATAAGCCACGGTGGACGCATGGCGGCGTTTGATCTTTCGACGGGCCTTACAAGCTGGCAGCAAGACATTGGGAGTATTCGTTCCCCACTGCTTATAGGCCAGGTTCTCTTTGTGTTAGATAATAATAACCGCGTGGTTTGCCTTGACAAATCCTCTGGCAAAGTGCATTGGGTCTCACCGCTTCCAGTTTCTGACGAGAAGAAAGCACTGTTGTGGACGGCACCTGTGGCCGTCAATGATCAACTTGTTTTTGGATCCTCAGGGGGTGATCTTGTCTTTATGCGCATGGCGGATGGCACAAAGGTCAAATCATTCCAGCTCAAAGATGGTATTGTGTCACAGCCTATCGTTGTGAATGACCATCTCTACCTTCTTCTTTCATCAGGTCAGCTGATTCGTCATTAACTATTATTAGTAATGTGAAAAGATGGTTAATGAGGGAATTTTCTTGACCTCTTGTGTTGAATCCGGTTATGTGTTCTCATGCCTATTTTGAGAATCTACTGACACACATGACAGCTGCGTTGCAAAAAAAAATAAATAAAAATTCTGCATTTAATCTTCAGGAGGAGCTTCCTTTTCTTGAGAGAATATACGCTAAAAAAGCAACGATTGCTGTGATTGGTCTTGGCTATGTAGGCTTACCCCTTGTCTGTGTTGCACACAAAGCTGGTCATTCTGTCATAGGGTTTGATATTGATCCATCTAAAATTATGAACCTCAATAGAGGCGAATCCTATATCCATCATATTTCCAAAAAATCTATTGAGGAGCTTCAAGAGAACGATCGTTTTTCTGCGACGTCCGATTTTTCAAAACTGAAGGATGCTGATGTTATTTTGATGTGTGTGCCGACACCACTCAGCAAATATAGAGATCCCGATATGAGTTATGTGGTGCAAACAACAGAAATGATTGCGCAACATCTTCGCAAAGATCAGCTGATTATTCTTGAATCAACCACGTATCCTGGTACGTCGAATGAACTCATGAAGCCTCTTTTAGAGAGCACAGGCCTGACGGCGGGTGAGGATTTCTTTATGGGGTATTCGCCAGAGCGAGAGGATCCGGGGAATGCTCAATTTAGCACGATAAAAATTCCAAAAGTTGTAGGGGGTCTTGACGCACAAAGCCTTGCGCTGACAAAAGCCGTTTACGATAGTTTTGGGATTGACACAGTGCCGGTAAGCTCTCTTGAAACAGCGGAGGCCATTAAACTTACGGAGAATATTTTTCGTTCTGTGAACATTGCTTTGGTGAATGAGCTTAAAGTTGTCTTTGATGCCATGGGGATCGATGTGTGGGAGGTGATTGAGGCCGCTAAAACAAAACCTTTTGGCTATATGCCTTTTTATCCAGGGCCTGGCCTCGGCGGACATTGCATTCCGATTGATCCATTTTATTTGACATGGAAGGCCCGTGAATTTGGTCTTTCCACCCGTTTTATCGAGCTTGCGGGTGAGGTGAATACAAGTATGCCTTTTTATGTTTTGGACCGTTTGACAAAGGCGCTTGATAGCCGTTTTCAAAAATCACTGAAGGGGAGTCATATCCTAATTGTGGGTGTTGCTTACAAAAAAAATGTGGATGATAGCCGTGAAAGTCCCGCATTTCTCATTATGGAGCATTTACGGGAAAGGGGCGTTAATCTGGATTACTATGACCCCTTTATTCCAGAAATCAAGCCCATGCGCGAGCACCCGAATCTTGTGGGAATGATCGGTATTGATCTTACCGAAAATAGTCTTAAAAAGTACGATGCGGCTGTAATTGTTACGGATCACGATCACGTTGATTATGAGCTGATTGTCAAGCACACAGCTGTAACGATCGATGCACGCAATGCGACACGCCATGTCACCCGATCAGATTTGAGAGAGAAAGTTGTCAAGGCTTAGGGGCGATGATGCTAAAGCTTTTCCACTATTTTAAATTAGCGCGCTTGCATAAGCCTTTGCCTATTCTCCTCATCTATCTTCCCTGTTTGTGGGGAATTGCTCTTTGCTCTCCTCCTTATGTGCACTTTATAAAGTGGGGAGTGCTTTTCGCGTTTGGGGCGCTTTGTATGCGGAGTGCTGGGTGTATTTTTAATGATTTGTGCGATATTACTATTGATCAAAAGGTTGCGCGTACAAAAGAGAGACCCTTAGCCGCAGGTGCTCTTTCAAAAAAAGAAGCACTCATCCCTTTTATTTTTTTTCTAAGTGGGGGGCTTGGTGTTTTTTTCTTTTTAAATACAGCAGCAAAGATAATTTCTTTAGTGGGATTGGCGCTGCTTTTTCTTTACCCTTTTACAAAACGTTTTTTTGTTTTTCCCCAACTTATCTTAGGTTTTGCTTTTAATATCGGTGCGCTTGTGGCCGTGGCGCAGCTTCAACCTTTTCTTCTTCTCAAACCACAGCCATGGATTCTTTATGGGATTGGTATTTTTTGGACACTTTATTATGATACAATCTATGCGGTGCAAGATCTTAAAGAAGATCTCTTGATAGGCGTGCATTCCACAGCCGTTTTTTTTAGGCACCATCTCCGCTATGCCCTTGCAGGGTTTTATTTGGTGATGAACATGCTAATGGCTTTTTTAGGTGTGTACCTGGGGGCGGACATATGGTTTTATGGAACGCTTGTCTTTGGGATTATTTTTGATATTTTTAAGGATATTCGGCGGTTTGACGCGTCTAATACGCGCGAAGCAGAACGGCTTTTTCATCACGCCATTGTGATCGGTATAGCTATTTTTATTCTGATTCTTTTTCCAGAAGGATAACCGACTCAAATTATCCGAATTTTGGCATCTCCTACGGGATTCGAACCCGTGTTGCCGCCGTGAGAGGGCGGTGTCCTAGGCCTCTAGACGAAGGAGACTAACTTCAGGGTAATATAGTTTAATCATTCAAAAAAAACAAGAAAAATAAATTTTAACTTTCTTGCGGGAGAGAGACTACGACAAAAAAGCTTCTTTATCCTCTTGGCCTTTGTAGACAAATCGAGATTATTAGAAAAAATGTATAAAAAAAATTGATAAGTAAAATGGGGGCAAAAAGCCCGATTTCAAAATCAGTTGAAGAAAAATTCAAATTTTCTATCCCTCTTAAAAAAGTACAAATATCTATTTAATCTTGGTAAATTTTCCTCGACTCTGAACTCCTGGCTATTTTCTCACTTATGAATAGCCTTTGAGAAAGTTTCTAGGGCTGCTTCTTTCATGGCTTCGCTCATGGTTGGATGGGCATGGCACGTGCGGGCAATATCCTCTGACGAGGCGCCAAATTCCATGGCCATCGCAGCCTCTGCAATCATGGCTCCTGCCTGCGCACCTACGCAGTGAACCCCTAAAACACGGTCTGTTTTCGCATCTGCAATGATTTTGACAAACCCCTCTGTGTAGCCTGTGGCTTTGGCAAGACTATTGGCTGTCATGGGAAATTTCCCTACTTTTACCGTGTGTTTTTCTTTGGCTTGAGTCTCTGTTAACCCTACACTCGCTACCTCAGGCTGTGTGAAAATCACGGCAGGAATAACACCATAGTTTACGTGACCGGCTTGTCCTTTCATCGATTCAACAACAGCAATACCTTCCTCCTCTGCTTTGTGTGCAAGCATCATTCCACCAATGACGTCACCAATGGCGTAAACGCCTGGTAAGCTTGTTTGATAGTGTCTATTGACACGAATAAAGCCTCGATCATCACTTTCAACGCCTGCCTCCTCAAGGCCAAGGTTTTGAGTATGTGGACGTCGCCCTACCGCCACAAGAACGGCATCACAACTCATCATCTCTTCTTTTTCAAGGGTTTCATTGGTTGCTAAAAGTTGTAAGTGCTGCTTTCCTTCATGCGCGCGGTAGCCCACAATTTTGCGGTTAAACTTAAAACTTATGCCAAGATTTTTCAGCGATTTTTTAAGCGCCTCTCTTACGTCACTATCCATCGTCATCACAATATCATCCGTTGCCTCTATGACCGTTACATCTGAGCCAAGGCGTTTCCACACAGAACCAAGCTCAAGGCCGATATAACCCCCGCCAATGACGACAAGATGGCGGGGCGGCTCCCCAAGGCTTAACGCCCCTGTGGATGAAAGAATTTTTATCTCATCAAAAGGAAGTCCTGGAATCTCAATAGGTTCTGATCCTGTTGCAATAAGAATATGATGTGCTTTTAAAAGATGCACGTCCCCCGAGGATGCATTCACATGCACGGCAACACCCTCAGGATTTTTTTTAAGAGACGCATGCCCCTCAATAAATTGGATATTATTTTTTTTGAATAAAAACGCGATACCAGATGTGAGATCATTCACAACCGCATCTTTGTGCCCCATCATTTTTTGAATATCAATATCCACACCCTCGCAGGTAATCCCATATTTGTCAAAATCATAAAGCGCTGACCAATATTTATGAGAGCTATGCAAAAGTGCTTTTGAGGGAATACAGCCGACATTTAAACATGTTCCCCCAGCTTTTCCTCGTTTATCAACAATAACAACATTCATACCCAGTTGAGCTGCGCGAATGGCGGCCACATAGCCTCCTGGTCCCGCACCAATAATCACAAGATCGTGCATCATAAAAAGAGAGCATTAAAAACATTTCTAAAAAAAAGCTTAGCACAGGATCTTTAAGAGAAAACTAATGAATACAAAAAATTTATAAAAATTTTAAATACATGAGCATTTCAAAAAACTCTCCATCTTTTAAATTTTTTTAGGGTGCAGAAACTAGGCTCGGTACACAAAAAATGTATAAGACAAGGTAATTTCGTTAACATCATTTAAAAGTGGATCTTTATCATAGTCAGGATCGATAAAAAACTGCACAGGCATCTCCATTTCTTCGCCGGGGTGGAGGAGCTGCTGCTCAAAGCAAAAGCACGCAATCTTATTGAAATAAGGCGCTGCTTTTTCAGGCGTAACATTGTACGTCGCCATGCCAATGATCGGCTGATCAGAGATATTTTTTGCCTTATAAAACATAATCCTGAGTTGCCCCAGCTTAATCATTGTAGAAGGCTGCATCGTTACAAAAGACCAAGGAAGATCCCGGTGCACACTTGCGGTAAAGTGAACTTTGATTTGACGGCTAAGTTTTTGGGTAGGCAGTTGCGCTATTGTTGCAATACGGGGTGTTCCTCCAAACCCTGTTTCCTGGCAAAAAATGCGGTAAAGGGGAACAGATAAAAAGGCTAGTCCTAACATAAAAAGAACAAGACCCACCAACATACATACGAGGCGTTTGTGCTTTTTCAAAGGAAGCTGCGGTGTTCTCACGTTCATTTTTTATACCAAAGAAATGATGAGAATATGTTAAGGAATTTTTAATCTTTTGTCGCTCCTCTTTACGCTTAAAAACATATGCTTTAAAAACATGTTTGAAGAACGCTTAATTTTACTCAGTCAGTAAGGCTGAAAAAATAAAATCTAGAAAAAATCTTAACCTTTTTTTAAGAAAGATTCTTTTAGGATAGGAAAATAACCGCGGAGTTTTTTTGTGATCTCTCAAACGTACTCTCTTTTTTCTAAACGTCTCAAGGCCTTTAGTCTTATTGAGCTTGGCATCGTTTTATTGATTGTGGGGATTATTATGGGTGCCGTTTTTAAAGGGCAAGATCTCTTGCAATCGGCAAAGATCAATAGTGTTCTTGACGATATCAGGCGCTATAAAAATGCTGTATTAATGTATCAACATACCTATGGAGAGTGGCCTGGAGATGATCCAAAGGCCTCTGTGCATTTTGCAAATGCTAAAAATGGCGATGGCGATGGTATTATTTCAGGGAATGACGAGCCCCTTGTATGGAACCATTTAGCCTTTGCAGAAAGTCTGAGTCATGGCAACGCTCCTGCGTCAAAACTGGGTGGAAAATATCGTGTGACATCCGATCCTTCCAATGATTTACACGGAACATATCTTATGTTAGGGCAGGGAGATGGCGCTAAAGGAGGTCTTTTTACCCCTAAACAAGCCCAACATCTAAAGAAAAAAGCGGATGATGGCAAAGCAAATGAGGGCATGATTCGCTTTATCGAGGGAGAAAATGCGAACTCAGGCGATTGTATTAAAAGTGATGCTTTTAACGTATCCCATGACAAGCCTGTGTGCGTTATGGCGGTGCATATTCAATGAGAAAAATAAAAAATTTATTTTCGCTAAAAATTTCTGGATTTAGTCTTTTGGAAATGGCTTTTGTCCTTATGATTATGGGGTGTGTTCTTGTGGTGGCACTCCCTTTTTTTTCAAGTCAGCTTCATCTGGAGCAGGAGAAAAAAACAACGGCGACCTTTGAAAGCATAGCCAATCATTTGGCCACACACTTAATTCAGCATAAACGTCTGCCGTGTCCTGCAGCCCCAGATGCGAAAGACGAGGATATCGGCCGAGAAGATCTTAAGTATTGTGACAAGGCTGGCCTTATTCCTTATAAAACCCTCGGCATGAGTCCTGCGCTCACACGGGATGGATTTAATCATGCCATTACTTTTGTGACGCATCCTGCGTTTTCTGAAAAGCCGCGAGAGTGGCGTGAGGACGACTCACTGTCGGTAAAAAAAGATCTTTTTACCGGCGACACGTCAAGCCCCCAAAGTTATTGCTCTGTAAAGGCAAAAGCTGGTTTTAAAATCCTTGATGAGAGTAAGAACCTTATTAATGAGGATGCTGATAATGAACCTATTTTTGTTTTGATAAGCCACGGCAAGAATGGGGGAGATTTTCTTTCCTCAGGGAAAAGACGACCTCTTGCGGTGAAAGACGATTTTAAAGTAGAAAATTCTAATGATGACATAACGTTTATTGATGCGCCGCAGACAAAACATTGTGATGACCGTCTTTTTTGGATAGACCGCTATGCGTTTGCTGCAATTTATGCAGGAGAGAAATGCCGTTAAATTAATGCATTCTTAATATTTATCCCTTACAATGAAAAAAGCAATAAAGCTAATCAAAATAAAAAATATGCATTTTATAAAATTTTTAATTCTTTGGATCTTTTTCGCGAATATAGAGGCTCAAAACCTATGCGCTAATGATTATGGCCCTTTGAAAAAAGATTACGGAAGCCTTGTGTACGAATACAAACGGGCTCAGGTGGAAAATAAATTAGGAGAAAAAGGCTATAAGCTCCCTTTTATAGGTTTTATGACGTATCTGAATGAAAATCTCCAATCTGCGCTTGAGGAAGGCAATGTCCCACGTGCAGAAAAGCTTGGCAAGTATATGATTGGCCATATGATTTCCGGCAAACCGATTAAACTGAATAAGGAAAGATCGCCTGACGATGATGAGATGACAGCCGTTTTTAAAGGGCTTTTTTTAACGACAAAAGCTATGCATTTAGCGGATCAAGATCTTAAGTTTTTTATTAAAAGTGCTCTTGGTGAGATTGACTCCAAAGATCTTTTAAATTCTCCTCAGTCGAGCTATGTTTTTTGGACGATAGCCCTTTTTGACACACTTGGTGACAAAGGATTAAAAAATTTTGAATTTCAATCAACCGAGGATATTAAAAAAATTGTTTTAAAAAAATATAATCACGATGATGAAGATACTCTCAACGCCATGCTCAAGGGATTTTCATCGCTTTATAGGGATATAAAATTTCCTTTTGAAAAATATAAAAAGAAAAAACAAAACCCAAAGGAAAACTCGGGCTATTACCGTGATATTGCCAATGATATTGAGTTCAAAAGAGAAGAAACAGAAGGTGATGGTTTGTGTTATTTCCATTCAATGACACAAAAATACGCAAATCAAAAATGCAGCAAGAGCTATATTCTTGATCTTGTTGATGAACTGAAGGGTGAAAAGCTTCAAAAAGCCAAAGAAATTGTCGCCAATATGCTCATCGATCGTTTGAAAGTCAAGGAGCCCAAAGAAAATGATTATCCAATAAATGAATATAATAACCTTAGAGAAGCTTACGATAAATTCCAAAAATTACGCAAAAAATTGAATAAAGAAAGCAAAGGGTTTCAACAACTCGATCAAATGATTAATGAGGGTATTGTCAGCGATGAGAACCTCATCAAGGAATCTGCTATGGACTTTATGAGTGAAAAGGGTGCGAAAGATACAAGTACGTTAAAAAATATTGTGCAGTTTGAACTCGAAAATCTTAAATACCAAAATGCCCCAAGTGACAGCAATATAGCAGGGCTTTTTGCACAAATGTTGGATAAAAATGTCATTGTTTTTACTGATCCCCGCGAAGAAAAACTTGATAATAATGTGTTAGAAATTCCTCAAGAGTGCCGCCAATATATTGTCGATGCTGAAAATGCAGACTATATCTATCTTCACCTTTCGCAGTCAGGGCGTGGTTCACACTTTACACGGCTAAAACCATTAAAAAATATGGTGGATCCGCGCGTTGTTTACGAATAAAAACTGCGACAATTTTTTAGGACTGATAGATACGCTTTTGAATGGCCTCAACATATTTCATTGTGACAGAGGCCTTCATTCCCGATGTCAGTGGCTGCTTTTCAGGATTGCGCGCACACTCAATAAAATGACTAATTTCATGCTCAAGGGGGGGGAGCCAGGGATGATTTGTTTGAGACATCAATTGATTATTGCGGTACACAGAAACTTGCTGCGAGATAAAATTGAGAAAATAACTAAAATTTTGTGTGTGCAAAATAAACTCGCGGTGGCGTAAATGGCTTTTGCGATTGGCTTGAAGCGTAATCATACAGTTTTTTGTACGCAGCACAGCCACGGCTGTATCGACCATCGATGGTTTGAGGCCACTTCCATGAGCCGATAAAATTTCTAAAAAACGCACATTCACACCCAAAAGATCGAGGACACACCCAAGATCGTGGATCATAAGATCGAGGACAACATCTGCATCTTGAATGCGATCACTCCCAAAATTAAATCGCTCTGCGGATATAAAAAGGGGGGCCTCGCCATTTTTTTCAAGGCACTCACGAAGATATTGAAACCCTGTGTTATATTCCTCAATGTGTCCGACTAAAAGAACACACTTATTTTTTTGAGCAATGTCAACAAGCGCACGACTTTGATCCATCGTCATGGCAAGAGGTTTTTCAATCAAACAGTGAATGCCTTTGGAGAGCATCGTCGCACCAATTTTAGCATGCGTGTTTGAAGGCGACACAATGCTCACAGCGTCAACGAGACCGGGAAGCTCATCAAGGGAAAGCACACGGCAATTATACTCCTCCGCAAGGCCTTGTCCTTGCTTTAGGTGAGGATCAACAAGGCCTACAAGATTCACATCAGTTCTTTTTTTGTACGCCTTCACATGATTGATGCCCATGTGCCCCACACCGATAACTGCAACATTGAGGGGTTTCATGATCTTTCCTTTTAAAATTGCACGCGAC
Source organism: Pseudomonadota bacterium (assembly GCA_021808925.1). Lineage (GTDB taxonomy): Bacteria > Pseudomonadota > Alphaproteobacteria > Paracaedibacterales > JAKBAR01 > JAKBAR01. Next base: position 14,873 of record JAKBAR010000017.1, read on the forward strand.
AGAGTTATGATAGACAATATATAGCTTTTAATAGAGAAAACTGCAAAACGAACTTTTGCAAAGGAGAATATCACGTGGCTTTTTTTGGGTTTAAGGACGTTGAAGATTTTGTCAAAACAAAGAGTGTCCAAGATCTTTTTGAGCGTGTGACAAATTCCTACGACCTTATGAATAATGTGATGAGTGGGGGTATTCATCACATGTGGAAAAACCATTTTATACGCAGTCTTGATCTTAATCCTGGAGAGACTATTCTTGATATGGCCTCTGGAACGGGGGATATTGCAGAAGGAATCATCAAAGAACACGGGTTTCTAAACCCCTCTGTCATTGCGATGGATCTTACAGAATCTATGCTTTTGAGCGGCAAGCATCGTGCTATTGATAAAGGCATCATCAAAGGCATTGTTTATGTTCTTGGGGATGCAGAGAAAATTCCTTTGCAGGATGAGTCCGTGGATGTTTACACCTGTGCCTATGGACTACGTAATGTAGGCAATCTGGATAATGCACTCAAAGAAGCTTACCGGGTTCTTAAAAAGGGTGGACGTTTTTACTGCCTCGAATTTTCTGCTTTTAAAAATGCGTATTTGGAACCTTTCTATGATTTTTATTCCTTTCAATGCATTCCTTTGTTTGGCAAATACATTGCAAAAGACGAAGCAGCTTATCAATATCTTGTGGAGAGTATTCGCCGTTTTCCGGATCAAGAAACCTTCGTACAAAAAATAAAAGAAGCGGGCTTTCAGGGTGTTGTTTATGAAAATTTATCCTGTGGTATGACAGCGATCCATAGATGTGAAAAAGAATAATACTAATTTGATCTACGTTTTTTTATATCAGATCTTTTAACAGTGCGTCATCCTTAAGGGTGTCACGAATGAGCGTGTGATAGTCATTGACCCACTGTATCTCCTCAGAGGTGAGCATGTCCCACCCTATTAAATTTTTATCAAAAGGGACAAGCGTCAGATTCTCAAATCCGTACCATCCTTTATCAATTTCCTTCACATAAATAAGATTCTCAAGGCGAATACCATAGTGCCCTTCTAAGTAATAACCAGGCTCATTTGAAAGAATCATCCCTGGGTGAAGTGGCGCATGCCCTAGTTTACTTATTCTTTGTGGTCCTTCATGGACACTGAGAAAGCTTCCCACACCATGGCCTGTACCGTGGGCATAATCGAGCTTGTGTTGCCAAAGAGCATTACGCGCAAGAATATCAAGCTGTGCACCAGTCGTTCCCTTAGGGAAAATAGCACGTGCAATGGCACTATGTCCTTTAAGAACAAGGGTGTAGTGAAAAATCATTTCCTGTGTAGGTTTGCCAATAATAAGCGTACGAGTAATATCCGTTGTTCCCTCAAAATATTGCGCACCGGAATCAATTAGAAGAAGCTCGTTCATTCCAAGGGGGCGATTTGTCGATGTTTCGGGTTTATAATGGACAATAGCACCGTGGGCACCGCTCCCTGCGATTGTTGCAAAACTAAGACTGTGAAAGTTTTTTTGCTTCTGGCGAACCTGCAGCATACTCTCCACAATAGCGAGCTCTGTAAGCTTTTCATGAGTGTGGATTTTCGCTTTCAAATTTTGCCAAAAAGTACACCAGGCCACAGCATCCTTCTTGTGAGCTATTTTAGCGCCATCAAGTTCGATATTATTTTTACATGCTTTTGGAAGGAGACAAGGATCTTCGAGTACGACATTGTTTCAGAAAAAATTAAGCACAGAAAGAGGCGTTTGCGATGGATCATAGCCGAGTGTCAAAGACGCATGCTGCTTTAAAAAATCTTCAAGTTCTTCTAGGGGATAAATGGAAATATTTTCAAAGGACTGATCCGCTTTATAAAGGAAAAGGCAAACACGGTCCTTTGTGATAAAAGCAAATCCTTGAGAAACAGGGGTGTAGGATAAATCTCCCCCTCTAAGATTCAAAAGCCATGACCAGGATTCAGGAAAAAGCAAAACGGCATCGACCTTTTTTTCATTGAGAAGTGCGCGCAGATTTTTGATTTTCTCCTCCGTGCTGACACCTGCGTACATTAACGGGTGTTGGAAAAGTGCGGACTTTGGATGGACGGGCCTATCCCTCCATAAATCATCCAAAAAACGGGGATGAGGTTCAAGATTTCGGGTGACCTTTTGAAAGGCTACGATTTCTTTTTCGCTGAAGAGCCAGGGATCAAAACCTATTTTATAGTGATCGTTACCATGATCGCTCAGCCATTTTTTTTCATCGCTAAGGGCGTTGAGGGAGAAAATATGTTGATCAACCTGCTCTTTGGCTTGAAGCGTATAGCGCCCATCCACAAACACAGCCGCTTTATCTTTGAGAATAATGGAAAAACCCGCAGACCCACTAAAATTTGATAGCCACTTTAACCATTCATCACAAGGGACAAGATATTCCCCTTTAAACCTATCAGAGTGAGGAAGAAGCCAGCCATCTAGATTGAAGGCTGTGAGTTTTTGTCGAAGAAGAGTGATATGGGGTGTCATCAATGAGCTCTATTTTTTGTGTTTATTCTAACACTCTTCCTAACATTTTTTTTGAATTTTTTTTGAATAGCCTGCTTTGTTCTTTTACTGTTTATACGATTTTGCTGATTATAAAGTTTTTTTTGATGCTTTTTCTCGAGTGGAGATTGAGTGTCTCGAGCAAGGGAACTTTCAGAAATGAGTATGCAAAAATTTAAACAAACTAAAAAAATTTTGATCATTGAAAAAATAATACAAAAAATAACCTAGACTCACTCTAAAAATAAATCGACGTCTCTTCAAGATAGATTTTTTTAAAACACAGGCCCAAGCATATCAATGTGATCGTTTTGAAAAGAAAGGTTTGTGTGAAGTGATCTTATCATAAAGCAATCGCTCATATCTTTTTCCAAAACACACACAGAACTAAGATCTTCTATCGCAAGAAATCGACACGTAACAGAATTATTTTCAAAGCCATGTTTGAGGTAAAAGGGATGATCATCCGCAAAAAGAACAAGTGCATCAATCGATTTTTTCTGTGCTAGATCTTTGATAAACGAAATAATTTTTCCTGCAATACCTTTGTTCTGGTGATCCTTACAAACACAAAGATCAACAATGCCAAAGATAGAGAGGGGGCCATTTTTTTGAGAGTGAATCACACGGTAATCAACGCCGGCATGGGCAATAACGCGCTCCTTTACACGCTCAAGTACGCGAAAAGCCGGAATATTTTTAAAGTAAAGGCGATCTTTAAAATACCCCGGAAAGCTTTCCATCAAAAGCTCTAAAAGCTCCTCGTGCTCTTTTTTTGAGAGATCATAGTCACATTTAATCTCCACTTTTTGTTAAGCAACCTCATCAAGCGCATGCGTGGAGGGAATCATGCCAAGGGCTTGCTTATAAAGATCGAGAAGTTCCTCCTGCTCTGCAACCTCATTGTCTTTCATTTTGCGCAGCTTAATAATTTGTTTCATTACTTTTGGGTCAAAGCCACTTCCCTTGGCCTCTGCGAAAACATCTTTTATATCCTCCATGATCCGACTTTTTTCCTCTTCAAGGCGCTCCACTTTTTCAATAAACATACGCAGTTGTTGTGCTGCTATTCCAAGGTGATTTGTCATTGTTTTTTCCTTCTTTTAGTCCAAGTACTGATTATTGCTATAGCGTATTTTGCGAAAAACTCTCAATATTTTTTTCTGTATCTTGTTTAAAAACTTATCCTAAATGATTTGTCTTTCAAGTTGAGAGAAAGGTTTGAGGATCCTTGTAAAGAAGATCGAAAAAAGACCGATCAGCAAAAAGCCCAAAAGATTTTCTATCATGAGTCGCCACTCTTTTGCTGTCCAAATATTTTTAGGCCATACGTGTGCAAAATTTACCACGGGCTCTGGCAAAAGATGACTAAAGATCCACGATTTTAGTTTTTCCTCGTCCTGCAGATTCTTCGTAAAATGTAAAAAACTTTTGAAAAAGTGTGGTCCCACCCGTAGTTTTATAAAAAGATTATGAGTGATCTGCCGTGTGTGTCGTGTGGAAAAACGATAAATTTCTTCGGGCATACTCGCACTTGCCCACGCGTGAACAGAGAGAAATGTTTGATGAGAAATCCTCAGAGCATAGGGCTCTAATTTTTCCAGCTCAAACGGTGTATAAAGTGTTTTTTTAAAAATCTGCTCAACCGTATCACTAAACTTATGGGAGTTTTTCAGAGCGATCGGCAGGTTCGGTGCTTTTTCTTGTGTAGGGCAAGGAGGTGTTTCAAAATGTTCATTTTTATCCACAGTAGTTGCAAATAATTTTTTTGAAGGCTGAAGAAACGTCCTCTTTTTATGATCGGATGCTGTGTCTTTTTTCAGCTCCAGCACTTGAGTGGGGGCTTGAGTTTTTGAAATTTCAAGCTCATCCGGAGCACTATTGCTATGATTAAGAAGCTCTTGCGGGAGGCTGATGGGCAATGTTTCAACAGGTTTGTCAACGATCTTATGACGATCCAAAAGCTGAAGAATACTGGTTTCCATGCTCACAGTGTCTTCTGCATGACAATAAATTTCTCCAATGATCCCCTCCTTGGGGGCATATATAGGTATCTCCATTTTTATCGAATCTATCTTGAAAAGACGGGTCTTTTCTTGCACTTTATCCCCAGGTTTTACAAATATTTTAATGACTCTCCCTGGCATAGAGGGGAAAATATCAAGAGATTTTTGCTGTAGAGTTTCCTCTTGAGGCACGCTGACAGCAAGAAGTGTTGATGAAAAAAGCGCGGCAAAACATCCCAAAATAAGACAAAACATTTTCAAAAACTTTCTTTTTCTTGAGCTCCATTACCTCTAACAGAAAAAAGGAGATCCGGCAAATCGCTTGAGGAAAAAATTAGATGGGTTAAGTGTCCTGGACAGTTCTGTGCCCACTATGCGAAAATATTTTCGAGAAGCTCTAATTAAATTTTTGAAATGACATGAAATTATTTTTCTTTTTTCTCGGATTTTTAATTTTTTCAACACACCTTCATAAAGGATTGGCCAAGGAAAATGATTTCAATAAAGAAATTAATAGTAAAAAAAGAAAATTCCATGAAACTCCAGAAAAAGTTCTCTACAATCTTTTTTCACCGGACCTTATTGTAAATGAAGCGAAAATATTTCTTGCACGCTGGAGTGATCATCTGAGATCATTTCACCCAAAAACAATCGAACTTGTTGAGAATGGTTGGGAGAAAGCGAGTGCTCGTTTTGATAACAGAAACACTCTTATGTCAACGATTTGTGAAGAGTTGGACTCAGATACCCTGATCAATGATCTTTGGGGGATAGTTTATGGAGAGAAAGATTTTCATGAAATAGAGGCGTTGCCCTTTGAAACTATCCTTGAAAAAGCCAAAAAACAAAAAGCCAAAGAACATGAGTATATCTATTTTGAAAAAGAGGCGGAGTCTTTAAAAACGATATTTCTCAATTTCTTTAAGGAAAATAGCGCTGTTATTGATCCACGCATGACCTATTTTTGGACAAAAACCCTTGGGGATGAAGAGGCTCTCCAAACCGCCAAAGAGTTTTATGACAATAACTCTTTTGATCTTGGCGAACTTCATGATGTAAATGATGCAACATTGGTGCAGATAAGAAAGCTCTATCCCTCTATTTTTTATATGCTTGCACTGCTGTATCCGGAGGACTTTACCCCTCATAATACTGAGGAGTAAGAAGAAAAGGACAGTGAATTTTAGTCACAGGCTTTATTGCGTTGTGATAGTATGATGGAAAAATTCATTAAGTGTCGATTCATATGGATGATCATTTTCCTTTTTTCACAAGGCTTTCGCGCTATGCAAAAACATCATCATCCCTTGTGGGAACAGCGACACGACTCGCGTCTGAACATTTTTTAAATCTATCCTTTGATGAGGAAAAACAAGCTGAAGCCCTTATGCTGACGCTTGGAAACCTCAAGGGGCCGTTGATGAAGGTCGCGCAATTCTTAGCAACCGTTCCAGGAGCCCTTCCCAAAGCCTACGCGGAAAAATTTCTAACACTGCAGACAAACGCGCCAGCCATGGGAGAAAGTTTTGTCAGACGTCGTATGCGTGGTGAACTTGGTGAGAATTGGCCGGATTCTTTTCAAGATTTTGATCTTCAGCCGTCCTTTGCAGCATCTTTGGGGCAAGTGCATAAGGCCACTTTGAAGGATGGTTCTACTGTTGCGTGCAAACTGCAATATCCCGATATGGAAACGATTGTAGAGGCAGACCTGCAACAGCTTCGCCTTGTGTTAGGTGTCTATGAAGCCTTTCAAAAGGGTATTCAAACAGAAAATATTTTTGAGGAAATTAAAGAAAAACTCTTTGAGGAGCTGGATTATTTTTTAGAGGCAGAGGCGCTTCAAACCTACGGAAAAATTTTTGCGGATCACCCTCTTATTTCTGTCCCTAAAGTTTTCACAAATTATAGCACAAAGCGCCTTTTAACGATGGATTTTGTGGAAGGTGAATCTTTGATGCGTTTTACAGAGAGCTCTCTTAGTGAGCGCAATCATCTGGCAAGACTTCTTTTTCATGGGTGGTATTTTCCCTTTTATCACCACAATGTTATTCATGGAGACCCCCATCCTGGCAATTATAGAGTGACGTCCGTGGATGGAAAGCAGGGGCTTTGTCTTTTAGATTTTGGTTGTGTGCGGCATTTTAATAAAAATTTTATAAAAGGCGTGATTCATTTGTACGAGGCACTTAAAAAAAATGATCGTGACCGTATGGCCTATGCGTATGAGATGTGGGGGTTTGATCATTTATCCTTTGAGGTCATGGAGATTATGAGTGATTGGGCAAAGCTTTTGTTTGATCCTCTTTTGGATGATCGTATTCGCCCTATTCAAGAAAAAATAACAGGATGGGATGTGGCATCCGATGTCCATAGTCGCCTTAGTCAGTGTGGCGGTGTGAAGCCTCCAAGAGAATTTGTTTTTATGGATAGAGCCGCTGTAGGCATTGGATCTGTTTTGTTTCATTTAGGCGCAGAACTTAATTGGCACACATTGTTCGAAGAGCTTATTGATACCCACCGCGATGAAATACCTCTGCAAGCCCCTCTTGAATGATATGCTGCTGCTATGGATTCATAAAGATTTTCGTTGCTATTCAAGGGAGGTGGAGGGGCTTGCTTTAACTCTGAGAGTTCTAATTTTTTATCAATAACCTTGTCTAAATTAATCTTTGGAGCTACTTCTTGAGGGATATTTTCACCACTACCCCAGTACCAGTTTGAAATTGATTGGGCAAGATAACTTCCACCGCCAACGACAACCTTTGACCCGAAATAAGAGGCCCCTTGGATGCCAAAATTAACAATTCCTTCAGAAACTTTATCCAAGGCCTCAGCTTCTCCAGCATACCCTAAAAGAGGCCAAGAAGCGACTTTTTTTAAAATATTCTCACCGAGAATCGCTCCCAGTGTACCTGTAATGACTGGATTAGCAAGCTTTTCTCTCACATAATATTTCACCGTGTTTTTGGCAAACTTATAAAGAGCATCTGAGGCAAATTTTGTAAGCCCTGTCTCTGCACTCCTCGAGGCAACAGAGGACATTACATCCCAACCCACAGTGGACCATCTTGAGTCTTTTGGGGGCTCTTTATCTCCCTGATATTCTGTGTATATTTCATAAAGGGTATTCCCAGTGATTTTTGCAATATCATAAAAAACACCTCCTGCAACACTTCCAACAATGCCCCCCACATGAGTGCCCCAGTCATAAGACTCCTGGAGATTATTTGCATATTGCAGAGATATATTGGCCTTTTCATAAGCCTCCCAGGGGTTCAACCAGCTAAGTTTGTCATAGCGCGTATCAAGAAGATTTTTTGTATTATTTTGGAAAAACTGCCCCCCAAGATAACTTCCCGCATATTTCGAAAACGTCGTCACACCATAGCGCACACCATTATCCAAAAACCATGTTCCCCATGATTCTGTAGAAGGTGTTTTGTCATTTTTCCCTTGACCCACCGCCTCAAATGTCACTTTCGTCGATAACTCTTGATCAGTATGATCTTGCGTTTTCTCAGAAGACGAATCGGTTTTTGTGAGAGGTGGGGGAGCTTTTTGGGCATTTGTTTCGGATTTTTTCCAAAAATAGTCCTTGACTCCACCAAACCACTCTTTACTTTCTGCAGGGGTAGTGGATACAAGGCAAAGGAGCACAAGGAGCGAAAGAAAGCGCTTCCTATTTTTTGTATTTTGTTCACGCATAACCGCCTGCCTATTTTAATGATAAAAAATCACTTTTGTTTGTTAAGTAGAGCAATTTTTTCATAAGTCAAGAGGATGCCTATGAAAAATTCTAGCCCCTTTTTAATCCTATGTTTTAAGCAAAAGAACTTCTTTTATATCACTTCGATTTCGGCTTGAAGGGCACCTGATGCTTTGATGGATTGGAGAATTATAATCATATCCCGTGGGGTGGCTCCAAGGGCATTGAGACCATCAACAAGTTGCTGAAGCGTGACACCAGACTCTAATACTGCCATTTTTCCTTTTTCTTCTGTGACTTTAATATCTGTGCGTGCAACAACAGCCGTCCCAATGCCGGGTGCAACAAAGCTCGTTCCCCCTGGACCAAAGGTTGCACTGTTTTGAGACCCAGGTGCAACGTTAAGGATCCCTGTGTTGCTTTTTGTAATATTGCTGGGTTGAGCCGCCTGATTTGTTGTTGTGTTATTCGTAGCGCTATTATTATTTGTCGTCGTATTCGTGGTTGTGGTTATTGGATTACCTGTGACCGTATTCGTTGTGGGGGTATTGGTCTGACTTGTGCTTTGATTTTGATCGTTAATGCCAAAAGTTGCATTGGCATTTAAAGCCGTTGTATTGGCCTGTACAATATTTGTAGGCTGAATAGCCTCAGGATTTTCTGTAACTTTGATTGTGATACTTCCATGAGAAATCGCCACAGGGGAGATACGCACGTGTTGCCCCATGACAATCACACCATCATGGTCATCAATCACAATTTTTGCCACTTGATCAGGCTCGATTTCTAATTGCTCCACAAGGGTCATAAATTCCACGGTACGGCCACGATAACTATCTGGGATAGACGTTTGCACTGTGGAGGGATCTTCTGCTTTTGCAACACCATTCCCAAGAGTATGATTAATACGGTCCGCAATGCGCTTTGCCGTTGTAAAATCAGGATTATTAAGATTAAATTTCAGGTGATTCATCGACGCTAGCTCAAAGCCAATTTCTTTTTCCACAATTGCACCCGATGAAATACGCCCTGATGTGGGTACACCTTTCGTTACAGAAGCCGCCTGCCCCTCTGCTTTAAATCCCCCCACAGCGACAGAACCCTGTCCCACAGCATAAACTTGTCCATCTGCTGCAAGAAGAGGTGTGACCAAAAGGGTTCCACCCCGTAAATCCTTTGCATCACCAAGAGCAGACACATTGACATCGATCTTAGACCCCTGTCGTGCAAAGGGAGGAAGGGTTGCTGTGACCATTACGGCGGCTACATTTTTACCATTGAGCAAAGCAGCCCCTGTGTTATCACGCACGTTAACGCCAAGACGCTCAAGCATGCTTGCAAGGCTTTCCCGCGTAAATGTCGTCGAACCAATCGTATCCCCCGATCCATTCAAGCCGACTACAAGGCCATAACCCACAAGTTGGTTGCCACGCACGCCTTCCACCGACACAATATCTTTGATGCGCACACGGACATCTGCCAGTGTTGGATGGATGTTAGAAAAAACAAAAGAAAAAAGGATTAAAAGACGTAAAAAAAACACGAAAAACACGCCCAATTGCACTCTCTGTTACAGGTAAAGTGCAAAAAGCGTGCCAGAATAAATCTAGAAATTCTAATCTTCTCCGTGAGCCTTTGAATAGCCTATAACACCGTCGAAAACTTGGAGCTTCTCAATATGCATCCAGTGATAGTGGGACTCTATATCGGCTAACAACGCATGAAGTGTTTTATGCTCAAGCTCCGTCTCTTGAGGTGCCATAAAACGGCAGCGCACAACATCAATAACGTCTGGAGAAATCTCATGATCCCTCGGAAAAACTTTGACACCGCGGCATGTAATCAGTTTGAGGGTAAGATGATGTTTATGGCCAAAGCTCTCCATCTCAGGACCAAAAGCCGCCATAGGTTTTGTCGTTTCAATAAAAATATCGGCACCGACAACGGTACGTTTCTTCGTTTTGACAAAATCCACATCCTGAGAGATAGCCACTTTTGCAATTGGTTTATAAGGGCGAATTTTTTCATGATCATACTCCTTACCAAGGTTTTTAATCACCTCGTCCGTAAAAGCTGTCGTGCTGACAGGATTTTTGCCCGGCACCTTGACATCCCGTGTAATGCAACCACTTGAGAAGGTGAGATAAAGCGCCTGCTCAATCATCCGTGCTGCGTCAAACTCACCAATATGACGAAGCATCATCACACCTGAAAGCAGCACAGCCGTTGGATTAATTTCATTTTTTCCAGCATATTTAGGCGCAGAGCCGTGAACGGCCTCGAAAATCGCCACATCATCTCCAATATTCGCACCGGGGGCAAAGCCAAGCCCACCGATAAGTGCTGAGCCTAAATCGCTTAAAATATCACCATTCATATTCGTTGTCACAATAACATCGAACATCTCAGGATTCTTTGCCATCATATGCGCGCAATTATCCACAATAATATGATGCGCCTCAATGTCAGGATATTCTTTTGCAATATCTTCAAAAGCCCGTTTCATCGTCCCCTCGGTCAATTTCATAATATTGGCTTTAGTAGCACAATGAAGTTTTTTTCGGCCTTCACTTCGCACAAATTCAAAGGCAAGGCGAATAATTTTCTCAGACCCTTTGCGCGAAATGAGTTTAAGACACTGAGCCACACCAGGACTTTGCATATGCTCAATACCTGCGTAAAGATCTTCTACATTTTCACGCACGATCACAAGGTCAATATTGCGCCCTGAAAAGGGTGTTGGTACCCCCGGTAATTCCCGGATAGGCCGTATATTGCCGTAAGTTTCAAACATTTTGCGCAAGGTGACATTTGCACTTTTCTCACCAAACCCAATGGGTGTTTCGAGTGGTCCCTTAAGGGCGATTTTATTTTTGTGAATAGAGTCAATCGTTTCCTTGGGAAGGCCTGTGGCTAAGCCTTTTTTAAACACAGCCGCCCCCGCTTCGCATATGTCCCAGTTAATTTTGACACCTGTTGCATCAATGATTTTGCGAGTTGCCCCTGTAACTTCAGGGCCAATACCATCCCCTTGAATGAGTGTGATGTGATGTGTTTTTGACATAGAAAAGCCTGTTTTAAGAAGTGTTCATCATAAATTAATATAATTTTAGCTTACATTTTAATCATTAAACAAGCCCCCTTTTCCTATAAGAGGCGTGAGTATTTTTAAAAATACTGAAGCCCCCTGTTAGATTCCTGATGCATAGATTTTCGGGATAATTTTGCTATTTTGACACGAAATTTTTCGTTTTTATACGCGTTTGCACATTATTTAAGCGATTTTTTCACGAAAAAAGTGATTTTTCGCCCATTTTTCTGTATTTTTCATCGAA
>JAKBAR010000062.1 GCA_021808925.1 Pseudomonadota bacterium
TCGCGTACAATCTCCGTATCGCCACCCCTTAAGGAGACCAGAACCCTTGAATTCAGCTCCCTCCAGCACAATTATTTTTGCGAAAATCGCCTAGTCACGCAAAAATTACACTATTTTTCATGAAAAACCCTCGAAATTTCCCCAAATGGACCGTGAAAATCCATTTCTGAGAGAAAAAAGGGGGTGTTTGCAAAGAAAAAGGCGGCTATCCCCACTCAAATCAGAGAGTAAAGGCCTCAAATCATGCTTTTAATCGACAATAATGCGCCAAATCAGGAGATAAAAGCTTCAATTTACTATTTTTCTCGCCAAAAAAGTCCTCATAAGACCAAAAAATGACGTTATATCCAGGAAAATTCCTGCGAAATGCCACTAAAACACTCAAAAACCACAAATATTAGCCAAAAAAGCGCTTGCAAGAATATAAAAACGACATTTTATCGTTAAAAATCATTGAAGACGAATTCTTTTATTCTTCCTTCTCGTTCAAACGGTCGGCAAGGGCTGCTTCTAAAAACACATCGATATCCCCATCAAGGACACCTGCAGAATTCCCCTTCTCAACGCCCGTGCGAAGATCTTTGACCATTTGATACGGCTGCAGAACATAGGAGCGAATTTGATGGCCCCACCCAATCTCTGTTTTGCTTTGATTGCCGGCCGCTTCCTCACGTTTGCGAAGCTCTTGCTCGTAAAGACGCGACTTTAGCATGGCCATCGCCTGTGCACGGTTGCGGTGCTGGGAGCGATCACTTTGGCATTGCACAACAATATTGGTGGGCAGGTGTGTGATGCGAATGGCACTTTCCGTTTTGTTCACATGTTGCCCTCCCGCACCAGAGGCACGATAGGTATCAACGCGGAGATCTTTGTCTTCAATAATAATATCAATGCTATCATCAATCTCTGGATACACCCACACAGAGGCAAAACTTGTGTGGCGCCGCGCATTCGCATCGAAAGGAGAAATGCGGACAAGGCGATGCACACCAGATTCTGTTTTAAGCCAGCCATAGGCCTGATACCCGATGATTTTTAAGGTCATGGATTTTATGCCCGCTTCCTCACCCGGATTTTCGTCAAGAATTTCGACTTTATAGCCCCGTGTGTCTGCCCACCGTGAATACATCCGCGCCATCATATAAGCCCAGTCTTGCGCTTCTGTGCCCCCCGCTCCTGCATTAATTTCAACAAAAGCCGCATTCCCATCCGCCTCGCCTGATAATAATGTCTCAAGGCGCAGTCGCGCGCATACTTGATGAATGAGGTTCAGTGCTTCTTCTCCCTCCTCAAGGGTGGCTTTGTCCCCCATTTCCTCGCCCAGATCAATAAGCGTGAGCGCATCGTCAATCTGACGTTCAATATCTTTGATTTTTTGAATACTGCGTGTGAGAGCTTCTTTTTCTTTCATCAAAAGCTGTGCTGCTTGAGGATCATCCCACAGTGTGGGGGATTCTGCTTGTGTTTCAAGGTCGCTTAAGCGTGAGATTGCATTATCCCAGTCAAAGATGCCTCCGAAGAAGGGCGGTGGATTCTTTGATATGGTTAAGGACGTTCATCATTTCTGCGCGCATCGTATCGACACTCTTAAAAATTCATTCGACACTAGAAATAACACAAAAAAACACGACAAAATACGAAAAACTGTGTAGATTGAGGGATAATTGACTTTAGTGAAGTAGTAGGCCCTCGCGATGAAATTCCTTTTAACTTTTTTATGTCTCAGCTTCCTTGTGGCGTGTGGAAAAAAAGATTCTGACCATCGTACGCTTGTGATTGGAACGTCTGTAGATAATCCGCCTTTTGAATTCTATCAAAATGGTGAAATGACAGGATTTGATATCGAGCTTGGAAAACTTATTGCTAAAAAGTTAGGGCGTGACGTGAAATTCGTAGACATGTCTTTTGATACGCTTATCGCAGCACTTCAAGCGAAAAAAGTGGATATCGCCATGGCCGCGCTGGCTCCGACAGAAGAGCGCGCTAAGTCCGTTGATTTTTCTAGACCCTATAATGAATCGCATTTTGCTCTTGTGACTGTTGGCCTGACGGATATTAAGGATTTTAAAAACCTTGAAGGACAAACAGTGGGCGTGCAGTTGGGCTCAACGTATGAGCAATATGCTAAAACTATTTTAGAAAAATATGTTCACGCAGAGGTGCGTAGCCTTGGCAAAGTAACGGACCTTATTCAAGAGCTGCGCATCGGACGCATTGCGGGGCTTATTACGGGGATTGCAGAGGCGGATAAAATTATTGAAATGAACCCAAGTTTTACAGCGGTTAAACTCCCCGAAGATAGTGCGGGAGAGGCTGTGGCGCTGCCCAAAGGTTCTTCTTTAACAGAGGCGATTAATACCATCCTTAATCACTTCGAAGCGGATGGCACATTAAGTAATCTGCGGATGAAATGGAAGATTAGCTAATGCTTGAGTTTAGTGTTATGACGGATGCTCTCCCCTTTATCCTTGAGGGCGTTGGTGTTACATTAAAATTTACAGCGACCTCCCTTTTGTGCGGACTACCTCTGGGGCTTTTTCTTGCTTTTTTGAAAATTAGTCCATGCAAGCATTTGGGGCGTATTGCACAGATCTACACCTCTATTTTTAGAGGCACGCCTCTTATCGTCCAACTCAGCCTTATTTTTTTTGGTCTGCCCGTTATTACAGGCTATAACATGTCACCTTTTGTGGCGGGTGTGATTACCTTTTCACTGAATTCAGCGGCTTATACATCGGAAATTATACGCTCTGGCCTTCAAAGCATTGACCAAGGCCAGTGGGAAGCCGGGGTTGTGTTGGGGCTATCCCGCATGCAAATTTTGCGTCATATTATCCTCCCCCAAGCGTTTCGCCTTTCTCTTCCGTCTCTTGTGAACGAGTGGATTGATCTTCTTAAAGAATCCGCCCTTGTGTCTATTATTGGAGAGGCGGATCTTTTTCGCCGTGCACAGATCATTGCCGCAGAAAAATATCTCTACTTTGAACCGTATCTGACTGTCGCTGTTTGCTACTATATCATGGTTTTAATTTTGACACTCCTTGCCTCTCGATTGGAAAAGAGACTGCGCTATGACTAAAAAACTTGTTTTGAATAATATATCCAAAGTTGTGGGGTCGGATCTGACAATCCTTAAAGACATTTGTTTTGAGGTGGTTGCTGGGAATATTCTTGTGCTTTTGGGGCCTTCTGGCAGTGGGAAATCAACCCTTTTGCGGGCGATTGCAGGTCTTGAGTCTTTTACAGGCACAATGACGTGGCATGGGAAAAAGCTGAATGCGCTGGATAAAGGATCCATTGGTCTTGTTTTTCAAAATTTTCAACTTTTCCCTCACAAAACGGTCCTTGAAAATCTTTTACTTGCACCAATGCTGAAAGGGGAGAAAAAAGATGCTTTGAAAGCAAAAGCAAAAAAATTCCTCAAGCATTTTGGTCTTTTGGAGAAGGAAGAAAGTTACCCGCACCAGCTCTCAGGGGGACAAAAACAGCGCATTGCAATTGCGCGGGCCCTGATGATGTCCCCCAAAATTCTACTTTTGGATGAGCCGACATCCGCCCTCGATCCTGAAATGGTCGGCGATGTTGCAGCCCTTCTTGCGGATATTAAAACGTCTTGCGATCTTTTGATTGTCGCTACGCATGAGCTCAGGCTTGCAGAAAAAATTGCGGATGAGATCCTTTTTCTTGATCATGGATATGTCGCTGAATTTAGGCACGCCCCTGACTTTTTCAAAGATCCACACTCTCAACGCGCGAAAAAATTTATTGCCAACATGCATTAAACAAAGCAAATAACTGGGAATTCGCGGATAAAAAAATATTTTAAAATTATTCGATTATTTTTTTTATCCCCCCTCTCCATCTCAATCCTTCGAAAAGAACAAGCATTGAGAGAGACAGAATGAGAAAATAGAGGGGCATGATAATGAGTGATCCATTGCGAATGGTCGCCATGATAAAGGTGAGCAAGGATGTAATAAGATAATAATAACAAACAAAAAGAGCGGATGCGGTACCAAGCATGGGTTGATAATCTTCTAGAGCGTTGGATAAAATGCTTGGTCTTGTAAGGTTGATCCCACAATACATTAAGATCATACACAAAAGAATAATATGAATAGATGCTCGAGGTGATTCTCCATGAATAATTTCAAAGGAGCTGCATCCTAGAAAAGAAAAGGAAGCTAAGAAGCAAAGAGAAAGACCTAACCAAATAATCGTCTCCATTGCCATACCATGCTTTAAAAAATACGTACAAAGTTTAGCCCCTATCATCGCAGCAATGGATAAAAGAATGAAACTTGCCCCATAGGCAGAGGGGCTAAGCCCAAGCATTTCGATAAGATAGAATGATCCCTCACCATAATAACTAAACATAATACCATTCATCCCCCCAATAAGCGCTCCATAGATAAGAACTTTAGGGTCTTTGATAAGAATACGCATAACCTTCAAAAGAGAGTAACGAGAGCGTGCGTGTTGTGGGTGAGTCTCATAAAGAAATTTTTTGATTTGATAGAGAATAAGTCCTCCTAAGATCACCAAAAAAGCGAACACACCTCGAAACCCAAAGAACTCTGCAAGCCATCCTCCCACAAGTGGTCCTATAGCGGGAGAGATGGAGAGTGCAGCACCAATTGTGGAAAAAGCAATGCTGCGTTTGTTTCCACTAAAGGCATCTCTTAAAATGACTTGCCCAAGGGTAGATCCTGCACTTCCTCCAAAAGCCTGGACAAAACGACTGAGTAAAAGCACTTCTATGGACGAAGAAAGATAGCATCCTATGCAGCCTAAAACATAAATAAAAAATCCACATAAAAGGGGTAATTTACGCCCCAACATGTCCGACATGGGCCCCCACATAAGAGTCCCCAAAGAAAACGCAAAAAGATAGATGGAGAGAGTATGCTCGACCATGGCATGAGATGTCCCAAGGGCATGAGAAATTTCGGGAAGAGATGGGCTGTACACTGTCTCCGCAAACTGTGGTAAGCCTACAATAAAGACAAGAAGCCATAACGGGGGTTTTGTCATAAAATGCCTGTAGTGAAAAAGTGCGTTTTTTTAATGAGATATTTAGAATACACCAAATTGTTATATTGCGGTGAATTTTTTGACGATTTTGCACAAGAGAGGGGCGTAAATTATCCTCAAAATCACTCTTTTTAAAAATTTTGACGATTTTAGTGGCATTTCACAAGGATTTTTGCTTTCTTGGCCGAGATCTTGTGGTTTTTGAGTATTTTAGTGGCATTTCGCAGGAATTTTCCCTTCTTAACAGTCGTATGGACATCGGGTTTTTCAGGCAAAAAAGGGCTTTTTTAACGCATCATGCACGAAAATAGGCGAATTTTTAGGATTTTTGAGGCGAATTTTCGCAAAAATAATTGTGCTGGAGGGAGCTGAATTCAAGGGTTCTGGTCTCCTTAAGGGGTGGCGATACGGAGATTGTACGCGATTTTTAGAAAAATTTTCCCTTCTTAACAGTCGTATGAAACTAGGGTTTTTCATGAAATATTTTGTAAAAAAGGCGTTTTTGACCCAGTATTTTGAAAATTTCGATAAGATCCATCGTATTTTTTGCTAAAAAAAGGGTTTTTCATGAAAAATAGTGTATTTTTTGCGTGACTAGGCGATTTTTGAGGCGAATTTTCCCTTTTTTGACCGAGATTTTGTGGTTTTTCATGATTTTTATGTTTATTTTTTGAATTTTTCACAAAAATCGATGAAAAAGAGGGGGTAAGTTGTATTTTTGCGAAGATTTTTTTTAAAAATTTCTCTTATCAGCGCGCCCCTAGATTTTCCTTGGAAAATCCTATTTTTTTTGCTATTTTGTGTGTTTTTCATGCAAAAAAGGTCTTTTTTAACGCATTATGCACGATAATAGGTGAATTTTTAG
>JAKBAR010000018.1 GCA_021808925.1 Pseudomonadota bacterium
AAAAAGTGCTATAATTGCTGCGAGCGTGAAGCCCAAACCGCCCCAAAAAGCGCCCCAATGCTAGCCCGCGCGCAACGCATTCAAACTATTTTCCCTATCAAACACACGCAAAAGTACGCGCATCCCCTCCCCTTGGGGAGAGACCAAAGTTGGATCTTTTTGCGTAATATCCAAAGCATCTTTGTGCGCCAAACTGAGAATCTCTTGAAAAAAACGGGGCTGTCCCCCTTTATAAAAAAGAAAAGGCATTGCACCACTTTGTACAAGACCAAAAACATCGCCTGACCCACGAATTTTAAGATCCATCTCAGCTAAATAAAAACCGTCATTGCTCTCACGCATGGCCTGAAGGCGCTCACGACCAATGGGTGACAATTTATCAAAAAGCAGTAAACAATGGGCTTGCGCATCTGATCTTCCCACCCGCCCCCGCAATTGATGAAGCTGCGCTAATCCAAAGCGTTCTGCGTGTTCAATAATCATAATATTGGCTGTTTTAACATCCACACCCACTTCAATCACCGTTGTCGAGATAATAAGATCCACAGAGCCATTTTTAAAAGCCTCCATGGCTGCCTCTTTCTCGCTAGCACGCATTTTCCCGTGAAGAAGTGTGACACGCTCGCCAAAATGGTTTTGCAAATGGGAAAAACGCTCCTTCACAGCTGTATAGGCAGAGGCCTCATCCTCTTCAATTAAAGGACACACCCAATACGCTTTGTTTTGAGGAGATAAAACATTTTGAAGGTGCGCTACAATCTCATGTATTTTAGTAACAGAATGGAGTGTTGTTGCAATGTCCTTTCGGCCTTTGGGTTTTTCTAAAATTGATGTGACATCAAGATCGCCATAAAGGGCCATTTGCAATGTACGAGGAATCGGTGTTGCCGTCATACTCAAAAGATGGGGGGCCTTTCCCTTTTGTGTCAGTGCTGCTCGTTGTTGCACACCAAAACGGTGTTGCTCATCCACAACGACGAGGGCAAGATTTTTAAAATGCACATGATCTTGGATAAGAGCGTGGGTGCCAATAAGAATATGAATGGCACCCTGCTCTAATTTCTCTAAAATTATTTTTCGCTTTTTACCCGTAATTTTACCTGTCAAAAGCTCAACATGATAGCCTGTGCCCTCAAAAAGCCTTGAAAATGTTTCAAAGTGCTGTGTCGATAAAATATCCGTTGGTGCTAAAACAGCCGCTTGATAGCCTCGCTCAAGAGCATTAGCCATGGCAAGGGCCGCTACAATTGTTTTACCACATCCCACATCCCCTTGAACAAGACGCAGCATAGGCTCGCCCGATGCCATATCTTTTTCAATCATTTTAAGCGCATCTTCCTGTCCTTGTGTCAGATGAAAAGGAAGCGTAGAGCGAAGCGTGTGTTGCAACTGTGACTGAGGAGAGATGACTACGCCACGCAATGTTTTTGTTTGCTGGCGCGCCAAAATAAGCGCAATTTGCTGTGCCAAAAGCTCATCATGCAAGAGGCGCCTATAAGCCTTTGATGTTGGTGTTAAAATTTCTTGGATATTGGTTGGATGATGAACAATCTCAAGTGCTTTGAGAAAACTTGGATACTCATAATGAGACGCTTGCCATTCCGGCGGTGCACTCAGATTTTGCAAAAGATAGTTTATAAAATCCTGAATTCTCTGATTTGCTAGACCCGCAATTTTAGGATAGACAATTTCTTTTTGAGCGCCCAAGGAAGAATCTAAAAAGTGATCTCTGCTTTTTCTCGCCCCAGAAGGATGCGTAATGCGATAGGTATCGCCAAATTTTTCAAGTTTCCCCACAATATATTTAGGACGCCCCACAGCAAACGAAAACGCCAGAAACTTTGTATTAGCTTTTTTATAAAAAAAGACAAGCTCGAGCACATCTTTTGAGGGAAGAACATTGCCTATAATGCGATAGGCCCCTCTTCCTTTTTGAAGAGGGGGAATGTGTTGAACAGGCTCGATATCAAGTAAAATAGTTTTTCCGACAAGATCAGGCCTCAAGGATGTACAATGAGTTTTCTCAATAATTCCTGTTGGAAAATGTGCCAAAGCGTCAAGGACTGTATGACCAAAAAGTTTTTCAAAAAGACTCGATGATTTGGGAGCAACAAGGTTAATCGGTGTTTTCAGTGTAAGAGTTTCTCTCTTTTCAGGATGCGTTAACACTCTTTTTTTCTTACACTTTTGCTCTATTCAATCTAATATAACACAGTTTAGATATTTCAAGTAAGACGTGCAATGCACGAAGCATCTACAAAAAAAGCACTTGCTTACCAAGCAACACATCGGGGCATTAAAGAAACGGATCTTTTATTAGGACGTTTCGTTGACAATTTTTTAGAAACGTTGAGTACACAAGAATTAGAAACTTTTGCTGAATTTTTAAAAACGCCCGATCAGGACATCTTGGCATGGGTCATGGACCAAGAAACACCCCCCCACGCTTATACATGGATCATTAAAAAGCTGAGACCCTGATTCATGAAAAATGCATACTATAGTCTTTCAGAAAACATGGAAACGCTTCCTTTTCTTGATATTTTTCAAGATCCGCGCGAGAAAAGCTGTATTTTTATTGTGCATGATGAAAAGCTTATTGATCTCTATCAAAAACAACTTCAGCGCATTTTACCCGAACATTTTAAAATTCTTACCCTCCCCGCCTTTGATTGCATTCCCTATGACCGTGCTTCGCCCTCCCAAACGGTAATGAGTGCGCGAGTTCAGACACTGCTCGCACTGAAAAAAGCAAAAGCCTTTAATAAGCCCGCCTGTCTTATTCTCTCGGTCGAGGGGTTTTTACAAAAAGTTCCCCCTCCTGAAACGTTTTCAGATGATGACCTTGTGTTGGGGTTAGGCGATACAATTTCAAGAGAACGTCTTTTGACCTTTTTCCATGATATGGGTTTTCGCCGTGTTGAGACCGTTTACGAAGTCGGTGACTATGCTGTGCGCGGAAGTATTATTGACTGCTATCTCCCCAGTCAACCGTCACCTGTGCGCCTTGATTTCTTAGGCGATGATATTGAATCCATTCGTCTGTTTGATGTGTTGACGCAAAAATCTCTTCAAGAGCTTGTTGAGGTCACCCTAACGCCTGTAAGTGAGTTGTTGTTGAATGCTAAAACCATTGAGTGTTTTCGCAAGCAATTTAGAAAACTTTATCCTATGGATGCACCTCTTTATACGGCGATTTCTAGCGGTCGCGCTTACAGTGGTATGGAGCACTTCCTTCCTCTTTTTTATGAAAAAGTGAGTTGCATTTTAGATTATGTGCAGGATCCTTTGCTCGTCCTAGGGTTAAATACCCCCCAAAAAGCAACAGAGTGTTTTGATCGCGCTCATCTTTACTATCAAGAACGTCTAGCGCCCTCTATTGGGGAAAGACCTTATTATCCCTTAGATCCAAGTGCTTTTTATATAGAGTCCGAAACATTTGAAAAGTTTGCCGCAGAAGCTATCACGTTTTTCCCCCATGATGCTCTTTCTCAAAAAAGAATGGGAACGATTTTTACACATCTCGATGGCCTTAAAAAAGATACTCACGCCCTTGTGAGGCATATTACTGAGTGCTCAAAAACAAAACCCTTGATTGTAGGATGTAAAACGGAAGGTGTTCTAGAGCGCACACGTGCTTTTTTTCAACACTATTCATCCCAGGATCTTAGCGCTGATTTTCCTCACAGTGCGCCGAAACGCCTTGATCACTTTGCATCGCTTCAAAAGCATAAAAATGGGCTTTTTCTCATGCTTTATCCGTTGCATGAAGGTTTTGAGACGGATGATTTTATCCTTATTCCCGATCGTTTTTTCTTTGGAGAAGGGCAAAAAGCCAAAAAGCGCAAAGACTCACTCGATCATTTTTTTAATGAGCTTAATACCTATAGTGTCGGTGATTTTCTTGTGCACCGTAATCATGGTGTAGGGAAATATCTTGGTCTTGAAACAGTCACGGTTGAGCGTATCAAGCACGATTGCCTTTTGCTCGAGTATACGGATGGCAATAAATTATTTTTGCCCGTAGAGAACATGGATGTCTTGACTTATTTTGCTAAAAATGATGCCGTTGTGGATCTTGATCGCCTTGGCACAGCGGCTTGGCAACAGAAAAAAGCCAAAACAAAAGCAAAATTGTTAGAGGTTGCAGCGTACTTGCTTGAGGTTGCGGCTAAGCGTCAGTTGAAAGAAGGAATTGTTCTAGGGACTGAATCTGTCGACTATGATGCCTTTTGCAAAGGTTTTCCTTATGTTGAAACGGATGATCAAGCCCAAGCCATTGCAGACGTTGAAAATGATTTGATCTCAGGAAAACCTATGGATCGCCTTGTGTGCGGAGATGTAGGCTTTGGAAAAACAGAGATCGCCTTGCGTGCAGCCTTTATTGCCGCTGCAGGCGGTCATCAAGTTGCCCTTGTTGTCCCCACCACATTGCTCGCACGGCAGCATTTTGCCACCTTTCAAAACAGATTTAAACACACACCCTTTCGTGTAGAAATGCTGTGCCGTCTTGTAAAACCTAAAAAAGCACAAGAAATTTATAATGATGCTGTTTCTGGAAAGATTAATATTCTCATCTCGACCCATGCTGCTTTTTCACATAAATTATCTTTTGCTGATTTAGGTCTTTTGATTATTGATGAAGAACATCACTTTGGCGTGAAGCAAAAAGAAAAATTAAAAACATTGCGCGCAGATATTCATGTTCTTACACTTACAGCCACACCTATTCCACGGACGCTGCAAATGTCTTTGACAGGCATTCGCGAGATGAGCCTTATCACAACGCCGCCCCTAGACCGTCTGCCCGTACGCACCTTTGTTCTTGAACAAGATTTTACTATTTTGCGTGATGTCATGCTCCGTGAACATCAACGCGGAGGACAAACTTTTTTTGTGAGCCCTCGCACCCTTGACCTCCAAGAGCTTTATCACAAAATCACACAAACAGCGCCAGAACTTCGTGTGGCTATGGCTCATGGTCAGATGCCTGCAGCAGAACTTGAGGATAAAATTCAGGATTTTGATGATCATAAGTATGATGTGCTTTTGTCGACAAATATTATTGAGTCAGGTATCGATATTCCCAATGCAAATACGCTTATTGTGCACAAAGCCCACCTTTTTGGCTTAGCACAGCTTTATCAAATTCGCGGTCGCATTGGACGCGGAAAAAAGCAAGGCTATGCCTATTTAACGGTCCCCTATGATCAACTGCTTACAGAAGCGGCTACAAAACGCCTCAAAGTCCTTCAAAGTTTAGATCATTTAGGCGCTGGGTTTAATCTCGCGAGTCATGATATGGAAATTCGAGGCTCAGGCAATCTTATTGGTGAACAGCAATCAGGACATATCCGCGAGGTGGGCGTTGAACTTTACCAGCATATGCTGCAAGAAGCGATTTTATCCCTTCGCACAAAAGAATTTGCAGACGAGGCGATACGTGACCCCCTTGAGGATTTTACACCGATACTTAATTTAGGGCTACCCGTTCTTATTCCAGAAACGTATATTGCTGATTTATCTTTACGCCTGGGCCTTTATAAACGCTTAAGCAGTTTGAAAAAAACAGATCACATTGAGGCTTTTGCCGCTGAGCTCATTGATCGTTTTGGTCCTTTCCCCGAGGAAGTCTCCAATCTGATTAAAATTATTGATCTCAAACAACTTTGTTATCGCATTGGCATTGAAAAAATTGATGCAGGATCCAAAGGTGTTACTGTTCATTTTTATAAAAATAATTTTTCAAATCCTGAGAAATTATTTCAATATGTTCAAAAAAATCATCCTCTTCTCAAGATTCGTCCTGATCAAAAACTTGTTCTTACGGGGAATTTAGAGAATCCTTTGAGGCGTCTCGAACTCACAACAAAACTCTGTAAGGCCCTTGAAAAGCTTGCCTCTTAGTTTTTTAAAAAAGCATCGTCTATCTAAATAATTTTTACATCATAATATTATATTTTTCTTATTATTAATTGATATTTTACTTTAAAATATTTCATTAGTTAGCAATAAATTAATATTTTCTTTCTACCATAAAAAAGTAAACCCATTTTTTTAACTTTTTTATGGAGAACTCAATGACCTTTATCCGTAGACTTAGTTTATCTCTGCTCACCGCAGGTGCTTTTTTAGCAGAAGCAAATGCATCAAACCTACAAGTCGCTCAAATCACACCAACAGAAGAGATTGATGCCATCACCTATATCTCTGGTCCCCGTAAACGGTTAACAACCGATCCTGTTGTCATTAAAGATGTAAACGCATCAACATCAACATTTTATGACAAGGCTTCTATTGGCACAGCATCAATGCTTACCACATCAAAACCACAATATTTTAGAGATGACGGAAATGGAAACGTCTTTGCGGCGCTTACCAATGGGACAAACTGGGAAACCTATAGCGGCGCCATTGCATCATCATACTCGACATCAGGTACCGTTAACATCACACAAACTCTTTCTGATGGTGTGTCCGCAACAACAAAAATTTTAAAAATTAACCTAACAAAGGCAACAACAGGTACCATTGCCAACCTTACACAGGCCAATCTTATTGCCTATCTTGAGGGATTAACATCAGCTTCACTTTTAACCACAACCGGTGGTACGCAGCTCACAGGCTTTGTCACACCAACAACGGGCTGGACTATCAAACTTGCCCTTGACAATGGATCGGGAACACTCCTTGCCTCAACACTTAGCCCCGTTTCAAGTGCTCTCAGTTTACCGATCACACCTTACGGAAGCAATACAGCCCATAACTTTAATATTAACTTGAGTCTTCTCGATACTTACAATGTGGCGACAAATGCTACAACAGGATTTGATTTAACCCTTTTTGGAACAACAAATAGCGATAATATAACACTCACCTGCTTTCCAGCAAAACTTGATCGCACAAAAGATATCCCAACATCGATCCTGTCTATGTTGAATAATAGCATTCCAAGCAAGTATTTTTCCCAGACTCATTCGGAGTTTTATCCAAGTCTTTATAATGCGATTGTTGATCTACGCAACTCCAAAAAAACCACTGTTGGAAACCTCTCGCTGAAGGATATGTCAAACCTCGATCTCATTAATGCCAGCAACTCAACAGCATTAACATCCGCTCGGATGAAAACGACCTATTCATGGACATCCGTTATCAATGATGACTATGCCTTTGTCTCAACAGCCTTAAGTGATCTGTCCAGTGTAACATGGCGTGTAAATGGACCACAAATCATCGCCACTGCAACAGTTGGAACAGACGCCCCCAAAGACTTTATTTTTGACACAAGTACGATGAGCGCACTCGGATTCACAACGGGCAAGTGGCTCCCAGGACAAGCTATTCTCTTTAAATCTACTGACGGGGACTCTATTATCGCCAAAATGTTTAACACAAGTACAAGCAACACCGCCGGTTTAGATGCCACATCCTTCACAAATACAACAGATGAAGCCATTGACCTCGCTTTACTCATGAAAGCAAAATTTTCAGGCGTTGTAACAACCATTAAGCATGATTCTGAGGAAAATATCCACAAAGCAAGTTACTAATAAAATAAGTAGGTATTTTACCCTAAAAGCCTTCCTTCATTTGAGGGAGGGCCTTTTATATTTGGAATGAGAGAGACGAAAAATCGCTAAAACCATCTTTTTAATACATCTATTTATTCTAAATATCTATATTTTTTTCATAAAATATTAATATATATGTGTTTTTATAGTAACAGATTAAAATATTATCAATAATCTCTTGTGATCATCGACAAAAATCATCTGAGTAAGCTGGCGGATATGGCGTTTATTCGCCAACTCATGAAAGAGCCTCTTTTAGAAAAAGCGGAGGAAACGAGCCTTACACTTGCGTGGAAAAATCACCATGATGAGGAAGCCTTGCACCAGTTAATCAAGTCCTTCTCGCGCCTTGTTGTCAGCATGGCCCTTCGTTTTCGTTTCTATGGGCTTCCCCTCACAGATCTTATTCAAGAGGGCGTCGTTGGGCTTCTCTATGCCGCAGAACGCTTTGATCCCACGCGGGAGGTCCGTTTTTCTACTTACGCAAAGTGGTGGATTCGCGCCACGATTCAAGATTATGTTCTGCGTAATTGGTCCATTGTCCGAACAGGCTCTACAACGGCTCAAAAGCAACTTTTTTTTAACCTTAAGCGTCTCAAAAATCAACTTTTAGACTTTTCCTCTTCAAGCACCCTTGACAAAGAAGGAAGAGAGTCTATCGCCCACACACTCCATGTCAATTTGCGCGATGTTGAAGAGATGGAAAAGAGGCTATCTCTCCAGGATTTATCGCTCAACACTTATATTCACAATGATACGACACAAATATGGCAAGAATTTTTAGAAGACGAGCGACCCGGTGCTGACACAACCATTGAAAATGCGGATGATGCGCTTTGGCGTCATCATTGGCTTCATATCGCAATGGAACAGCTCAATGAGCGCGAGCAATTTGTCATTTATGCAAGGCGCCTTCAAGATGATCCACAAACACTAGAAGAACTCGGCAGGTCTTTGAGTATTAGCAAAGAGCGTGTACGCCAGATCGAAGCCCGCGCCCTCCATAAAATGCGCCACGTCCTTATTACGCATATTCACGATATTCGCGATGTTTTTTAACATTTGGTGTTTAAAAAAAATTGACGCAGCCACAAAATAGCTGTATATATAAGTCATTCTTAAAGGGGCCCTTAGCTCAGTCGGTAGAGCATCTGACTTTTAATCAGGGGGTCGAAGGTTCGAATCCTTCAGGGCCCACCATCTTCTCACAATCAAAGATTTTAAAAAATACGCCATGGCTGTGGCATTGCTCATAACCATTGCGCAATCTTCTCAAAACGATAGAAAAAATATCAAGCCTAGGCAGAAATAATCACCCTTTTTTGATAAAACTGTTTCGAAGACATTATAAATCCTGTAATTCTAGAACAAACAAGAAGACTGAATAGACTGGGATTTTTATGGGATTTAACTGTGGTATCGTGGGCCTTCCTAATGTGGGAAAGTCCACTCTTTTTAACGCACTAACGGCCACACAAGCTGCCGAAGCTGCAAACTATCCATTTTGCACTATTGACCCCAATACAGGGCGCGTCGGTGTACCTGACCCTCGTCTCTATCTTCTTGCAGAGCTTGCAAAGTCTCAAAAAATTATTCCAACACAATTAGAATTTGTGGATATTGCAGGCCTTGTACGGGGTGCGAGCAAAGGCGAGGGCCTCGGCAATCAATTTCTTGGGCACATTCGCCAGGTGGATGCTATCATCCACGTTTTACGGTGCTTTGAGGATGATGATATTACCCACGTTGATGGAAAAGTTGACCCCCTTCGCGATCTCACAACCATTGAAACGGAATTAATGCTGTCGGATATGGAAAGCCTTGAAAAGCGTGTGGCTTCCCTTGGTAAACGCGCAAAGGGCGGCGATAAAGAAGCCAAAGAAATGCTGGAGATTGCAGAAGATGTTTTAAAATTGCTTCAAGATGGCAAACCTGCAAGCCTTTACACGCCTGATAAAAATAAAGACATCCTTTATCAACAACTGCATCTTTTGTCGTCTAAGCCGATTTTATACGTGTGCAATGTGTCAGAGGGGGAGGCCGCGACGGGTAATGCCTACAGCCAGGCCGTGGCGGACTATGCAAAAGCCAATGGGACAACATCCGTTGTGATTTCAGCCGCCATTGAAGCGGAGGTATCAACATTACCGCCTGAGGATCAATTAGAATTTTTGCAAAGTTTGGGCCTCAAGGAAACGGGGCTTAATCAAATTGTGGCCGAAGGATATAAACTTTTGGATCTTTTGACATTTTTCACCATTGGCCCCAAAGAAGCACGAGCGTGGACAACCACGAAAGGATCCAAAGCCCCCCAGTGCGCCGGATGCATTCATACTGATTTCGAGCGCGGTTTTATTTGCGCAGAGACCATTGCTTTTGACGATTATATTGCGTGCAAGGGCGAAGCCGGTGCTAAAGCTGCTGGAAAATTACGCCTTGAAGGACGCGATTATGTTGCCAAAGATGGTGATGTTTTCCATTTTAGATTTAATGTCTAGTCATAGTGTTCACGGAGGAGTCGTATCATGCACCAAACTCCTCCTCGTATCCAAATTTATGAAAAGGTCTCAAACACCCTTGCACGCTTAACGGACGGCGAGCTTGAAAAACTTCTGGCTGCTGCAAAACCGCTATCTAAAAGTATTGGGGGGACAGCCTCGTCCATTTTTATCGAAGATATCCCCATTTTTGTAAAAAAAATTCCCCTCACGGATCTTGAGCAATCGCCTCAACATTTGATGTCAACGGCAAACCTTTTTGAGTTGCCTCTTTTCTATCAATATGGTGTGGGATCAACGGGTTTTGGTGTCTGGCGCGAGCTTTCTGCACACATTCTCACAACGAACTCGGTGATAGCGGGGGAATGCCTTAATTTTCCGCTTCTCTATCATTGGCGCATTTTGCCAAGAAACAATCATGATGAGGAAAAAAAGAGTGATGACATCTGTCGCTACTGGGAAAATTCAAAAGCAATTCGTCATCGCCTTGAGTCTTTGGATAATGCAACGATGTGCGTGACCCTTTTCCTTGAATATGTTCCGCAAACGCTTTTTAGCTGGCTCAATGTAGCCATTCAAAAAGGAGGTAGTGCTGCAGAAAAAGCCATTTATTGGACAGAAAGAGAACTAAAAGCCACAGGTGCATTTATGAAGACCAAGGATTTTAGGCACTTTGATGCACATTTTCATAATCTTTTAACCGATGGAAAGCATCTTTATTTTTCTGATTTTGGTTTAGCACTTTCCTCAAGCTTTAATCTTTCAAAAGAAGAAAAAGATTTTTTAAATTATCATCACAATTATGACGAGGCGTGTTTTGTGGTGAACCTTTTGCATTGTATCGTTACAAGTCTTTTTGGAAAAGAAAAATGGCCGATTGATTTATGTGAGATTATTGCCCTCGATCTTGGAGATCGTCTTCCCCCAGGAATCATACCTTTAATCAAAAAATATATGCCCATTGCGCTGATGATGGATGATTTTTTCTACAAGCTTCGAAAGGAAAGTAAATTAACACCGTATCCCATGGCAAAGATTCAAGAACTTTTTGATGCACTTTAAACGCAAGTTATTTTTTGGATTTAAAATGTTTTATGGCATAAAAAAACCCTGAGAAACTCCCAGGGTTTTTAAAGATATCGCTTTTAAGGCGATTAGAATCTCCAACCGATTGTGACGGAGAATTCGTGTGTGCGTGGGCGTGCGGAAACTGTACGACCCTGTGTTGATGCTGCAGTTGTTGCACCAAGTGCATCCACAGGAACGCTGAGCGTAACTTTGTTCGCAAAGCCATAACCATATTTTGCTTCTAAGAAGAGGTTACGGTTTCCACCAAGACCTGTTGTGCGCACACCGATGACGGGTTTTGCATAGACTTTTGTCTTGCTTGCGCGAAGAGTCGGACGAAGCGTTACACTAGCTCTTGTGTTAAAAGTGTTTTGTGTCCAGTCAAGTCTGTATTTTCCAGCTTCAGCTGCGATACCGATGAAACCAACTGTATCTTTTGTAAAGTGGTAACCGAGTTTGAACTCTGCACCGTAATTGAATTTATTTTTCAATGTCGCACGGGAGTATGCCATAGACGCAGTAGCAGGAACAGTAACTGAACCAGGATTTCCAAGGCTATCATTCAAAACCATCTTTGTATTGAGAGCGGTTGCGTAAATGCTTACACCGAACCAACCACAACCAGAGAAAGTCATACCATAACCCACTTCAAGGCGACCACCGAAAGATGTTTTTCCTGAATCCATGCGGAATGTTGGACCAGCAGCGCTATTGGCTACACCTGGAACATCAGTGTATTTCGCTGTTGTTGCGCCTGTGATACCTGCAACACCGACATAGAGACCTGTCATGTTTGCACTTGCTGTTGTTGATGCTGCTGCTGTGAGCAATAAAGCTGTTAGAATTTTTTTCATAAAATTAACTCCTATTTTAAAATTGTCTTAAAGAAGATACTTTAAGGGTTCTTTATACTCTTCCTTTTTATAGTGAAAGCAGGGTGTTGTTCAATGTTTCAGTGGACTTTTAAGGAGCTAAAACTTTTTTCTGTTACACAAAAAGCACATTTTCATCATGGTCTAAAAGGATGATTGCTCTTTTTCCTTATAGATTTTTTCAAGGATAGCCATGCGCTCACCCTGACTGAGAAGCTCTCCCACTTGATTGCGATAAAGCGCTGCATCATACCGCAGCTCATCAAGAGATTCGTTGAGCACAGCACGGTAAAGCCAATAATAGGCCTTTTGTGGATGCGCTTTAAGAGCACCTCCACCTCTTTTATAGATAATCCCCAAATTAAATTCCGACGGCCCATGCCCCTGTGATGCAGCAATCTCGTAAAGCCTCGTCGCCATCACCTCATCTTGATCCACACCCCGACCATTGAGATACATTCCCGCAATCAGCTCGATAGCCTCTAAATTCCCGAACTTCATCGCTTTTTTTAAAAAGTAAAGAGCTTTCTCATGATCTTGATAATGAATAGGCCCAAAAAGATAAAATTCTCCGACACGCACAGCAGCCTCTTGATTATGAGCTTCTGCTAACGCCTCTGCCTTGAGTAGATCAGCCTCTGACTCAATAGTAATGCCCTCACTGCCAAAAACAGCGAGAACCACCGAAAAATAAAGAACGATAAAATATTTTGTCATGTATGCAGTGTTTTTAAAAGCGTTAAACCAACAACAGCAGCTGTTTCAGAGCGCAAAATGAGTGTGCCAAGAGATAGAGATTCAATATCACGTGTGGCCTCAAAAAATGCTCGCTCCCCCGCACTCCACCCACCCTCAGGCCCCACAAAAAGACAGGGAGGACTCGTACTAATAGTCTTATTTTCTTTATAAATCATCGGCGCATGACGTTCAAGAGCGCCATAAAGAGTCCACTTTCCCTTTAGCTGATTAATTAAAACATTCATTTTTTGCAAAGGATGAAGAATGGGCGGACATGTGCGCTCACATTGTTGCGTTGCCCCTATCATTTGATCCAAAGTTTTTTCCTCGCTGAATCGTATCCCTTGTGTAAAGTCCGTTTGAATTGGAAATAAATCTGTCACACCAAGCTCTACCGCCTTTTCAATCAAAAAAAATAAACGCTCAGACTTAATGGGCGCAAAAGCTAATCCCAGTTTCGGCAGAATCAATGGTTCTTTTATTTTTTCAATAGGATTAAGGGCATAGGCTTGTTTAGATATTTTTTTAAAAACGCACAACCACTCCCCATCCACGCCATTAAAAGCGACCACCTCGTCTCCATCCTCAAGGCGACGCACATTAACGGCATAGTGCGTCTGCTTCTCATTCAAAGAAACGGCTGTATCTTTTTGAAGCGTCTGCGTGAGATAGAGTCTCAACATAAGGACTGATAAATAGCACATTAGGTTAACTGATGGCTGTTATTCTAGCACAAAAACTCTTTACCTACGCATGAAAATCCACCCCGCATCCCTCATTAAATAATAATAAAATTTTAATAAACTAATAATATATCAATTTATATCGTTAAAACAAAATTAAGCTTTTACTTCTACCATCAAATCTGAACCGAAGGACCCTTTTTTAGGTTCGGTTTTTTTCTCAACACACAATTGATAGATAGGAGTAATACGTATGTTACAAAAAATTCTTAAGACACTATGTCTTTTAAGTTCTGTATCCACGCTTTCCCTTGCCTCAGACGTTGTCAAAACATTTGATGATGACAATAAAAATAAAAAAAAATTCACCGTTAAGGGCGAATTTTCATTTGATGAAAATCAACTCAAGGAGCTCTTTGGCAATCTTCATATTGGTGAAAAAAGTAACCATAAAAAAAGCCGTAACGGCCACGGTTATAATTTAAAATTCTCAAGCAAGGAAGAAAAGGAATACTTGGCGTCCCACTCAAGTAAAGTCAAATTATTTCAAGCAAAAAAAGAGGTTAAACTCCCCGACGAATTCAGCTTAACGCAATATATTTACAAGATTAAAGACCAAAAAGATATCGGTGCGTGTACAGGTTTTTCATCAGCACAAGCAGCAGAAGTAAGAAATAACTTTGAAACAGGTCGCGACTTTAAGCTAAAAAACGAGGATGCAGCGCTTACAGATATCACGAATGCTATCAAAAAATCCTACGTACAGTTTTCCCCTCAGTACATTTATCAAAAAGAACGTCTTCTTCAGGGCGACCTTTTAGGCGATGATAATGGTTCGACACTGACAATGGCATCACGCGTCCTTTGTCAGTTCGGTGTATGTACGGAAAAATTAAATCCCTATCAAGATACTCTTAAAGCAGTGCAACAAAATACAACTCTCGCTATGGATAAAGAGGCTTTGAAGTATACAAATAATGATGGCTTCAGCCTGCACATGATTGCCCAAAATCAATACGATATCATGAGCGCTCTTTATGCAAACCACCCGATTATTATGGGTATTAATATTTATGGCGGTGATAACGGTTTTGAGAGCGAGTCCACAGCAGAAGACGGTATTGTCTTTACCCCCGATACGGACACAGATGAGCTTCTTGGCGGCCACGCTGTAGCTCTTCTTGGCTGGAAACGTCTGAACGATGATAATCATAATGATGAACTGATGGGTGTTTTTGCAAACTCCTGGGGCAGTGGCTGGGGTGGCACAGAAACAATCCTTGCTGGAAAAGAATCTGGAGGTTTCTTCTACTTACCGATGAAGGATTATATCCTTGATCCTAATCTTTCGGATGATTTCCATGGACTTGGAGAAATTGACAAAAAGAACTAATAATGAATACTAACCTCAAAGACTCTAGGGCAAACTTTTACCCCCTTTTGTCTTTGATCAACTAGCCTCCAGCATAAATCTCGTGTAGGATCACAAAAGAATGTGGTAATGCACGAGATTTATGCGTTTTTTTGATAAACTTAAACAAGGCCTAAAGAAAACATCCTCTAAGCTGTCGGAGGGACTCAAAACTGTTTTTATTCACAAAAAACTCAATGCTTCAACACTTGAAGAGCTCCACGACCTTTTGATCATGAGTGATCTTGGCGCTTCTGTGTCGGATAAAATTATTCACACACTCAAATCCCAAAAATTTGACAAAGATATTACAGTGGATGATGTTAAAAACATTATTGTGGATGAAATCACACGCATTCTCGAACCGTTTGCGCACACTATTCCTCTTCAAAAACAAAACCCTTGCGTCATTCTTATTGCTGGTGTGAATGGGACAGGGAAAACAACAACTATTGCAAAGCTCGCCCATCATTGGAAAAATCAAGGACACGATGTGCGCCTTGCAGCCGCCGATACTTTCCGTGCTGCTGCCGTTGAACAACTTGAAGTGTGGGCCAACCGCCTGAATATCCCCCTATACAAATCCCACGAGGGAGCCGACCCTGCCAGTGTCGTGTTCCGTGCGTTTGAGTCGTCTAAAGACGCAGATATTCTTATCATTGATACAGCGGGGCGACTGCATAATAAAAAATATCTTATGGATGAGCTTGAAAAAATTCATCGTGTGCTTAAAAAAATTAACCCAGGGCTTCCGCACGAGGCTATTATTGTTCTCGATGCCACAACGGGGCAAAATGCATTACAGCAGGTGGAATTTTTTTCAAAGACAATTCCGCTCACAGGTCTTATACTGACAAAACTTGATGGAACAGCCAAAGGGGGCATCGTTGTAGCGTTAGCTGAGCGGTACAAGCTTCCCATTTATGCGATTGGTATAGGAGAAAATTATGATGATTTACAGGCCTTTGATGCTCGTGAGTTTGCAAAAAGCTTAGTGGATTTGGACGCATGACACCCCTTCGTAGACCCCATCATTTTTCTCATTTTGCCCTCAGCCACATTCGTGATCTTGAGGCGTTTTCTGATCCTGATGCTGCTGTAGAGCGTATTATCGCTATTTACGATGCCCATACCGCCATCATCAAAGATGCGTTTCATCGCATGTGCCAAGGGGAGTTCCCCGATGACTCAGAAATACTTTCCCGCACAAAACATGCAACCTATCCCTATGCCGCTTTTATTATTGAGGCAAAGGATTTAAATAAAGACATCAGCCTGTCTTACGGTGTTGCCCATGAAGCCGGAATTTATGGTACAACACTGACACGCCCTGATATTTTTAAAGAATATTACCGAGAACAGTTCGCCCTGATTATGGAGCGCCACAATGTTCCCATTTACGTTGGCATAAGCGATGCGTCGATTCCTCTTCCTTTTGTGATTGACAACACACCATCGTCCCTTGAGCCCGAAAAAATGTGGGAAATGCAGTATAGTTTTGTCATGCCCGACCTCGAGCGAATTGATGATAATGTTGCGAATTCAACCTATATTACAGAAACAGGCCACCCCAAGCCCCTCTCTCTTTTCTCTGCAGAGCGCGTCGAATACTCCCTGCAACGGTTGCATCACTATACAGGAACAGCACCTGAACACTTTCAAGGATTTGTGCTTCTTACAAACTACCAACGCTATGTGGATGAATTTATTGCTTTTGGCCTTGAGCAGATGAAAAGTAAAAGTGAATACACTCATTTTGTTATGCCTGGCAATGTGATTTATACAAATTCTCACGTTAGTAATATTCCTATGCAAGGGGAAATGCCTCAACACTTACCCCAAATGCCTACGTACCACCTAAAAACACAAGATGGCAAGGGCATCACTTTTATTAATATTGGCGTAGGTCCCACAAATGCGAAAAACATTACCGATCACTTAGCTGTTCTGCGTCCGCACTGTTGGCTTATGGTAGGTCACTGCGCAGGCCTTCGCGCAAATCAAATTTTAGGTGACTATGTTCTGGCCCACGCTTATGTCCGCGAAGATCACGTATTGGACCAAGACTTACCACCATGGGTGCCAGTGCCTGCCATCGCAGAAGTTCAAGTAGCGTTAGAGGAAGCGGTTCTTTCCATTACAGAACAACATCATGGCGATGATGATCGTTATTCCTTAAAACGGCGCATGCGCACAGGGACCGTCGTCACAACGGATAATCGTAATTGGGAGATCCGGATCAAGGAACTTTCCGAGCGCTTTCGCCAAAGTCGTGCTGTTGCGCTTGATATGGAATCTGCCACAGTGGCGGCCAACGGTTTTCGTTTTCGTGTGCCTTATGGAACACTTCTTTGCGTTTCTGACAAACCCCTTCATGGCGAGCTTAAGCTTAAAGGAATGGCGAATCATTTTTACCGCGAGCGCGTGAGTCAGCATCTTAAAATCGGTCTTGAAACCTGCCGTATTTTGCGTGAAAAAGGCGTTGATAAACTCCACTCTCGAAAACTCCGTGGCTTTGACGAGCCCCCTTTTCGCTAAGATTTTCTAAAAATCTCATTCTATTCATCGATTGTGCTAAATCGATTTCATAGAGTCTTTTAGAAAATCAGAAAGGCATAAAACATTTTCAGGCTTTGCATTAATCGAGGGAGGCAAGGAGTTTGTGTAATAAAAATCCAATGAACTCTTTCTCTCATAAAGACTATGCGTCACAAAAGATGTTACTTTCGCTGCACCTGCTTCTTTTAAATAGTGTGATACCGCACTAAGCGTATCGCCAGAATCGATGATATCGTCCAAAATAATACAGTGGCGCCCCTCAACACTTTTCATATTGGTACACGGAGTAAAGGAGATCGAGGAACCGCGGACTTTATTCAATAAAAGCGCCTCTAAATCAAAATTTTTTGAAAGATGACCCACCATACTGTGACGCCCTTTATCTGGCGCCACAATAAGAGCATCCGGTGCGATTTTTTGTATTTTTTCAGCATAAAAATTTTCCAGTGACAAAGGCATCATACCCCACTGCTGCACATCGGTGTGAGGATCAACAACATAGATTTTAAGATGTTTAAACCGTGAAAGTATTTTTTCTAAAACATCCAAAGGGTGTGGGTGATAGTCACTGTGATCCTGGCGGAGGTACGCCAGATAAGTAAAAATAATCGTTATAGATGCAACCCCTTGGGCCTCAAGCACTT
Organism: Pseudomonadota bacterium; assembly: GCA_021808925.1. Taxonomy (GTDB): domain Bacteria; phylum Pseudomonadota; class Alphaproteobacteria; order Paracaedibacterales; family JAKBAR01; genus JAKBAR01. Next base: position 18,045 of record JAKBAR010000018.1, read on the forward strand.
CCAGGATAAAGAAAAGCTCAAAAAAAGAGCGATGAAGCGTTTCTCTTGGCGTTGCATGCAAAATAATAATCTTTTCGCCCTGATAATTTTTAATTTTACCCGCATAAAGCTCACCACTTGGATAAGTCTGAAAATGAAGATGATCGACCTTTGAGGCGAATACTTTTGAGAAATGATGCGTCGTGGATGTTGTGATGAGACGCATAGCATCAACTCTTTATAATATACGTCAAATAATTAACTCCTATTTTCCTGAAGACTCTGGCACATAGGGCGCAAAAGCCACATTATCCGTAAGTGCCTTTGCCTTTCCAACATCCATAAGAGCAATAATACTTGATGATTTTCTAGGATTCATATGCTTGATAAGATCCGTCAACACCTGCAAAGGAAGCTCATTAAAAATACGCGCTGCCGCTTGGGGCTTCATGGCCTCATAAACAGCGATCATTTTTTTAATATTCTTAAGAACCTCATCATTATTTCCCTGAGCAATATTTTCAACAACCTTTTTCATCTCCAAAAGCTCTGTGCGTTTTTTATCCAGTTGAACTTCCTCGACCTTTATCATGCTTTCTTTTTCCTGAAGAGCGGCTTCGCGTTTTTTAAGCTCAATATCTCGGTCATTCAAAGACAAAAGAATTTTAACACGCGTTTCATCAAGACTCAGAGGATCAAAAACATCTTCCTCCTTTTTTTTGTCCTCAGGTGGGACAGGTGCAGATGTACTTGTGGGAATAGCAGGAGCTGTATTGTTAGGATTTTGAGGAGGATTTTGAGAGCCATACGCCTGATCATACACAGCTCCCGAAAGAAGTAAGATAATGGGGGACATAATTGTTTTCACAAAATGCTGCTCGATAAAAAGCCATGAATGAGTCCCAAGAGCGATGATGAAAAGGATAATCATGCTCAGATACTGTAGACGTTGATGAGCGCTTAGTTTTTCCCGAGGAACATCCTTCGATTGTGTTTCAAGTGCACAAAAAACCTTAAAATCACCCGGATGAATACGATCCACGCTGCATTGCTTTGACGAAATTTCTTTTGTTTTTTTTCGCACAAAAAATCCCATAATTTAACGGGCTCTTGAGATGGTTGAAAAAAACCCTCTATGCTCTGGCTTAATATCAGGGGTGTGAGGTTCAGTTCTTTCGGCTCTGAGTGTTGTAGAAATTTTATGCTCGGTATCTTTGGGATCAAAAACAACGGTCTGAGGCGTTAAATAATTTTTTTTCATCTCCCGCGTGAGATTTTCTAGGCGATCACACACGACCTCTGCATTTTCAATAAGAAATTTTAAATCATCCTTCGCTGTATTCGCTTCTGGAATAAAAGGTGTGATATTTTCAGCTGCAAATTTTATATTTGTTTGAAGCGTATCAATTGTCCCTTGAGCGGACTTCATCGAGAGCTGCACATGCCTTAAAATACAATTAAGATCATTTTTAAGACTGATAAACTCTTTGTATTTATCATAAAACTCACGCACGGCCTTAATCCCAAAAAGCAATAAAATAACGAGCATACCGTCTAAAAACATAAGCGTCATGAGTGCATCTCCTTTCCATCGTTGTGTAAAAATTCCTCATCAATTTTAATGGCAATACGCTGCCCTTTACGCCCCATACTCCCTTTAAAAAGTGTTTTATCGCCGCATTTTAGAAGAGCTGGCGACTCGGGATTCACATTCAACATAATTTGAGAGCCTACTTTCATTTTTAAAACATCCCCGAGAGGCAGATAAAGATCATCTAAAATCGCCTTCATGGTAAAATCCGTTGTCCAAAGCTGTCCTGCAAAGTGATTTTCCCAAATAGAATCTTGGCCAAATTTTTCGCCCATAAACGTTTGCAAAAGCAAATCACGAATCGGTTCAACCGTCGCATAAGGAATAATAAACTCAATTTTTCCACCACGCTCCTCCATATCCACACGAATTTTAGCGACAATCACTGCATTAATGGGACGTGTAATCGCAGCAAAAGCAGGATTTGTCTCTAGGCGATCATAATCAAAATTAATAGGACAAAGAGGTTCAAAGGACTGCTCCAAGTCAGCTAAAATAACTTCCACAAGGCGTTCAATGAGTTTACGCTCGATCGTTGTATAGGCACGGCCCTCGATACGCGTGAGAGCATTGCCTTTGCGCCCTCCTAAAAGAACATCGACGATCGAATAAATAAGCGCGCTATCTGTTGTGATAATGCCAAAATCATTCCACTGCCGCGCTTTAAAAATATTAATCATTGCAGGCAACGGAATAGAATTCATGTAGTCTCCAAAACGGAGTGATACAAAAGATTCAAGGGAAACCTCAACATTTTCTGATGTAAAATTACGCAAACTTGTTGAAAGAAGGCGCACTAGGCGGTCAAAAACAACCTCCAACATCGGCAGACGTTCATAGTGTAAATTTTCACTATTAAGAATCTGGAAAATACCGCCTTTCGATGCGCCAGAGGCATCTGATTCGATCCCAAGAAGATTATCAATCTCATTTTGAGAAAGAATTTTATCCGCTTCAATATCTACATCAAGGGCAAGATGATCAGCACCATGAGTATCAAGCGCTTCCTCCCACGCAGCCGCTAAATCATCCCCATCATCATTGGATTCATCGCTCGCTTCAGCATTTGATGCTTCTGCACTCTCCATTGAAGAGCTCTCAAAAGATGCTTTTTCTTCCCCATCCCCTGGATTTGAGATCTCTGTATCGTCTGTCATTGGATTAAAAAGTCCTTTATAAGAACGTCATCCACCTTATAGGGCGATGTGACGTTATTAATCCGCATATAAAGCTCACGACGCACGCGCTGCAAATTATTTGCACCTGTCACATCCGCAACATCTAAATCCCTTAAAAAAAGCTGCATCTGATCGATCACTTTAGGTTTAAGGGCTTCGATGTCTTCTTTAATTTTAGGATTGTGAAGTTCAAGCTCAATACCCACTTTTAAAAAAATAGGGCGTGCATTTTTAGCTGTTTTTAGATTGACCAAAACATCTGGTATGGGGATAAATGTGAGAAGTTTTGGATCAATCGGAGGCTTTTTTCTCCCCATACTATCTGTATCACTATCGCCATCCTCCGAAGATTTTTCATCTTTTTTCTCAGAAGATTCCCCCTCTTTCCCATGATTTTCTTTGCCACCGAACATCGATTTGACAAGAGGACCAAGGAAAATACCTGCTGTGATCCCTAAAATAACGAGGACAGGAATGATAATAAACATCATTTTATTGGATTTTTTCTTTTCACTCCCGACAATCTCAGCATCCTTCACCGTTGTCTGATTATCTTTTTTTTCATCTGCCATAGCTTCCTCTTTTTTAAAATAAATTAGCCCTTTTAAGTCAGCATAGAGATCTAATTCCTAAGAAAGTGTTAATTTTTTATAAAATTTTTCTTTTTTCTGGGATATTTTTCTTCCACGCATAGGCGACATAATGTTATAAGAATATTATTTATAATTTTGGACAAAACAAATAATGAAACTTGATGACATTGATCGTCGTATTCTCCATGATCTTCAAGAAGATGGTCGTATCACAAATGTCGAACTTGCTAATCGTTGTAATATCTCAGCGCCTCCTTGTTTACGCCGTGTGCGTCAGCTCGAAGATGCAGGCATTATTAAAGGTTATAATGCGGTTATTGACCCCATTTCCATGGGATATTCCGTTTTAATTTTTGCGCAAGTCTCTCTTAAGAGCCAAAATGATGTTGATTTGCGCGACTTTGAAGCCGCTGTTAAAACATGGAATGAAGTCAGAGAATGTTATCTTATGTCGGGCGGCACGGACTATTTTCTTAAAATTTACGCCAAGGACTGGGATGATTATCAGTCCTTTCATGCAACTATTTTAGGGCGCTATCCATCCGTTAATCAGATTCGCACCTTTCTTGTCATGCGCCAATCGAAAAATGAACCTGGGATTCCCATTGAAGATCCTATGATTGCACCACAGGTTAACCGTTCTCTTCGTGTGGTCGGGCAATAGTAAAAAATGAGATGGGGGGATTTAACCCCCCCCCCCGACTTTTTTTAATCATCCGATGCTAGTTCTTTTCTCCACGCATCGATTTTTTTCTTGATGAAGTCAATGAAATCCTTGTCCTTTGAGAGATTTTTGTTTTCTATGATCATTTTTTGGGTTTGATCTAAAGAATATTTGTCTGAACCAGAATTTATTGTTGCACTGTCAAAAAGAAGTTTCAAGCGTGCCTTCGCTTCATCAACGTCAAATGCTTTTAAGATATCTTTTGTCAAAAGCATGATTGTGCTGGATAGACTATCTTTATAAAAATATTCTTTAATATTTGATTGATTCCGCTCAAACCAATCCAAAGATGCATAAAGAAAAGCTGCCTTTTCAATAGCATTTTTCTCACCTATCATGCGCAACATAAACGCAATCGACGCATTACATTTTTTTTGAATATCCTCAGTTTTATGATTGGATTGACACATGTGAGTGATAATTTTTTCATGATTATCATCAAGTAATTCTTCATAAATGGGTTTACCAGATATCACCTCATTCCCACCCACGATAGGATAGACATGTTTTTTTAAGGAGATAAAAATTTCCCAAGCTTTTTTGATTACTTCAAGGGGTACGCTGGGATTGCTTAAAACCTTTAACCACTCATTAAACCGTTCCTGAGCGCCAATAGAATGATAGGGCACCCCCGCATAACTCTCTAAAATTTCAAAAAGAGCCTCAAAAGACTTTGAATCGATGGCTTCATCAACAAAAGTTTTTTCATCATTCGAAGGCGGTAAATCATAAAGAGCCATGGGATATTTTTCAAAATAATCCTTCACACCCTCAGGTTTGTTTTCTTGAATCGCTTTTATACATTTTCCCCTGGCCTTTTCCATGGATTCAAAATCTTTGGCACCACTGCCAATAAACATATCATTGAGGCTTATCTCGGGTTTTAGTCCTAATTTTTCTCCCTCTTTACGAAAAGCATCCACATATTTTTTCCACGATAAAACGGTGAAATTATATGAATCCATCACATCATTATAGGTGCAATAGCCCTCAGCAAGGGCCTTCATAACCTCAATACGTTTTTTCCAAAATCCCTGATACTTTTGAAAGATTTTAATATGTTCGTCTTCTGACAATTTTTTCTGAGATATCTTACGAAAATAGCGATCATAAACGCCCTTCCTTTCGGTAGGATGATCTTCTGGGTAAAAATTATGAAAGAAAAGTGTGTGCGTCAGTCCATCTGGGTCAGATGTCCACTCTGCACCTGTATAATCGATCCAATAAAGTTGATTATTTTTTGCGTCATACATCATATTCGCCGTATGCGAATCACCGTGAACAAACCGTTTCTTAAGATTTTTCAAAAGCACATGATCTAGCGCCCCCAGCTGTTCCCCAATGGAGAAAAAAGTTTTCTCTAATTTTTCGCTCTCAAATCGTGAGTCATTAAAATCATCCAGCATCGGGAAAAAATGAGTCACATCATGGCCTCGTGCTTCTTCAAAAAGGATCACCCCCACACCTTTGACTTGATATCCCCCGATGTGATGAATGAGTTTGGGAAATTTTATATCGCTGTATTTTTTCTGATCTATGACATGATCAATTTTGTCAAGGTCACTCATCATCCTTATAAGGGATTTGTGCTCATACACAAAGTTATCTTTCACCACTTTCACAACATAGGTCGTGCCATTTTTGTAAGTGATGAAAATAACCTGAGCCGCGTGACTAGAGCTTGGTCTGATGGTTTTAGTTGTGAAAGTTTTTTCTGAGGGAAGAAGATTTTTTCCCTGTAGTGCCGCGATAATTTCATCGGCTGTAATCGTATCAGGATCTGCTGGTTTTTCATTTTTAATGGTGTCTAATTCTATTTTTTTCTTTTCCAGCAAATTTTTTAACGCAGCATGTTGGGTTTCTTCCTCACCGGCATACGTTAAGCTTGGTAGCAGGTAGCAGGTCAGCATAAGTATTTTTTTCACGAGAATATCTCCATAAAATTTAAAACACTCCATGAGCCTTATGCTAATGGACAAAACTCAATAAAAGATGAAGAGAATGTAAAATTTTATAAATCTGACTATTTTTTAGCTATTTACCCCCGAAAAGACCTTTTATCCCACCACGGAGAAGGCTCTTTCCCATACTCATTTTTTTCATGCGCTTCATCATCAACCCCATTTGGTCGTGTTGTTTGAGAAGGCGATTCACATCCGCTACGTGAACGCCAGCGCCCGCTGCAATACGTTTTTTACGGGAACCATTGAGTATTTCAGGATGACGCCGCTCCTTTTTCGTCATGGCGCGAATGATGGCGATTTGGCGCTTGATTATTTTATCATCCATGCCGGATTCATGCATTTTTTCTTTGATTTTCCCTATCCCCGGCAAGAGGTTCATCAGCCCCCCCATGCCCCCCATTTTCAGCATTTGCCCCAGATACGTTGCAAGGTCATTCAGATCAAATTGCCCCTTTTGCATTTTATCCGCCATTTTCTTGGCGTCTTCTTCATTAATCGCCAAGGCCGCTTTTTCGACAAGGGCAACGACATCGCCTCGATCTAAAATACGATCCGCAACGCGACGAGGATCAAAAAGCTCAAGCTGATCAAGTTTTTCGCCCACGCCCATAAATTTAATGGGCTGTCCCGTTACGTGACGAATGGAAAGAGCCGCACCACCACGCGCATCACCATCAAGGCGTGTGAGGATAATACCCGTCAACGGTACAGTTTTGTGGAACGCATCCGCCATCGTCACAGCGTCTTGCCCCGTCATTGCATCAGCCACAAGAAGTGTTTCGCGCGGATGACTATAATTTTGAATCTCCCGAATCTCCTGCATGAGGGCATCATCAATATGCAGACGACCCGCCGTATCCAAAATAATCACATCGATACTTTGTTTTTTAGCGACCTCAAACGCACGCTTTGCAATCTCAAGAGGTTTTTGCCCCTCGATAATGTCCAACGCGTCTAAGTTAAGTTGTTGAGCCAATATGCCTAATTGCTTTTGCGCTGCAGGACGATACACATCTAAAGAGACAAGGAGGGGTTTTTTCCCCAGTTTATCTTTGATATATTTTGCAAGTTTGGCTGAGGATGTTGTTTTACCAGACCCTTGAAGCCCCACCATAAGATACGCAATCGGCGGCGCTGCCTGAAAATCAAGAGGGACGACCTCCTCACCAAGAAGTTTAAGCAGATGATCATGCACAATTTTAATAATCATTTGACCAGGTGTAATCGATTTGAGAACGTCCGTGCCAATGGCTTCTTTTTTCACATCCTCAATAAAATATTTCACCGTCGCAAGAGCAACATCCGCTTCGAGTAATGCCACGCGCACTTCACGCAAGGCCTCTGTTACGTCCGCTTCTGTGAGAGCGCCACGGCCTTTAAGTTTTTCAAAAACAGACCCAAGGCGCTTTGTTAAATGATCAAACATGTTTTTCAAAAATAATACAGAAAAGTTATACACCTAAACCTAGCGAATCCCCTTCAAAAGGGCAAGGTTTCTCAAGGAAATACATGCACTCACCTCAAGCAAAAGAGAGTGATTATTGTTTTGAATCTTTTTTTGACCAATCTTTTTTTAGCAAACTATAGTGCAACAGATCCACGTAATGACTTTTGAGGATGCGCCCATGAATTTCTTTTCCTTCATAAGAAAAGCCAAGCTTTTCCAAGGCTTTTACTGATGCAT
>JAKBAR010000019.1 GCA_021808925.1 Pseudomonadota bacterium
CTTTGACCTAAAATGGCGAGAGCTCTGTCGCACATTTCAAGCCGGAAACCTTTGCGCACCCAACTTTCTTGGATGTATTTCTTCCACCTCCCAGTATGATCAGAAAAAGTTAATGATTTCCTAAGAGAAAACTATTTTTTTCAAAACCTCGGGAAAAAATCACTTTTGTTCAATTTTTTTTACACGCCAGCCTTTGATCATGACATAGGCAAAAGGGATCAGCGTGAGGGTTAGAAGTGTACCCACACTGAGGCCTCCCACAAGCGTGAGTCCAATCGCGCGCCTGGATTCAGCACCAGCCCCTGAAGAAAGCACAAGTGGCACTGATCCAATCACCATGGCAAGCGTTGTCATGAGAATAGGGCGTAGACGCAGATCCGCGGCCTTAAGGGCAGCCTCCATAACCGTTTTCCCCTCAAAAAGCTGCTGGTTGGCAAACTCCACAAGCAAAATACCATGCTTTGTGATCAAACCAATGAGCGTAAGAAGCCCTATTTTTGTGAAAATATTCAAACTCTGACCAAACACCCATAAAAATAAAAGAGCACCAAAAGCAGCAAGGGGCACAGTGAGAAGAATAATAAAGGGATCCGTAAAGCTTTCAAACTGAATCGCCAGCACAGCATAGATAAAGACAAGCCCCATCACTAAAAGTAAGAGTAATTCGTTTGATGAATCAGCATAAACTTTTGCAACACCAAGCCACTCACTGCGCAAAGTTTTTGGCAAATATTTTTCCTTTAATTGCGTAAAAGCCGCCATGCCCTTTGCCATGGATTCACCCGGCTTCATCGTCATATTGAATGTGGCGGAGCGCATTTGATTATAGTGCGTTAAGGATTTTGGAACAGAAATCGCAACCATTTTTGCCACACTCGCAAGACTGATCAGATGCGCTTTAGGCCCCGTTATATAAACCTCACTAAGATTCCAAGGTTTTTCATTTGTTTGCAGCGTAATGTCATAACGAATGGCATCTTTTCTAAAGTGATACTGGCGTATGCCACTAAAAAAGGTTGAAAGTGTTTGCGAGACAAGTGCTGGTGATATGCCCATTTGGTTCAGAGCATATTCATCAACTTTTATGTCATAAGAAGGATAGTTTAAGCGAAGATCAGAAAAACACCCTGCAAATTCCCCCGACGCCATCGCCTTCATCATAAAGCCTTGCATATCCTTTTCAAGACTTGCATAGGTGCCAATCGTTTTGACCGCTGCACCAAATTCCCCATACACCTCCACAATGCCAAGGTCCGGTAATCCGCTATCCCAACTTGCGGGATAAACATCGACAGAAGGATAGTTCATAAACATTCCTCTAAGGTCATCTGCCATTTCAGCAGCCGATTTTTTCCGTGATTTAATGGGATCAAGATTGAGAACAACCGTCCCTCCCCAATCCCCCATAAAAGTCATACGACTGGCAACACCTGGATAATCATTCACATGATTTTCAATATCTTTCATGATTTTTTCCAGTGCATCAAGATTTCTACCGGGAGTGGCAGGGCTAAAAAGCCAAATATGACCACGGTCTTCCTTAGGTGTTAACTCGCTTGGCAAACGCATCGCGAGATAAATATTGATCAAGATAAGAAGTGTAGCTGTGACACCAAGACCGATTTTCTTGGGCGTGAGGAAACTCAGCACAGATTGATATTGTGAGTGGAGAGTATTAATCATATCATCGACTTTTGGTAGAAAACGCGCACCTTCATGCTTTAAAAGGCGTGAGCACATCATGGGCGAGAGGGTCAATGCCGTAAGACCAGAGATAAGCACAGCACCTGAAAGGGTCACGGCAAATTCGATCAAAAGCTTTCCTGTAAATCCGCTTAAAAAAGCAATAGGTGTGAAAACACTTGCAAGCGTAATCGTCATCGCAAGAATAGCAAAACCAATTTCTGAGCTTCCTTTTTGAGCCGCTTCTAAAGGGCTGAATCCCTGCTCGATATAACGGTAAATATTTTCCAGCACAACAATCGCATCATCTACCACAAGCCCTACAGCAAGAACAAGCGCTAAAAGCGTTGTTGTATTTAAAGAATAACCACATCCATAAAGAATTGTAATAACCCCAACAAGGGCAATAGGAATTGTCACAATAGGAATAAGGCTCGCGCGGACATTGCGCAGGAAGATAAAAATAATCAAGGCCACAAGGAGAATGGCTTCAATAATCGAACTTTTGACATTGCTCAAGGATTCTCGAATAAAATCAGCCTGATCCAACACAAGTTTCAGCTGCACATCGTCTGGAAGCTCACTTTGCACGCGGGCGAGTTCACGCTGAACACTTTGGGAAACATCAAGGGCATTCGCATCACTCGCGCAGGAAAGAGTCATGATCAAAGACGGCTCTCCACCAAAGCGCATACGAAATGTGCGCGTATCTTCTTTAAGGACAACTTTCGCAATATGGCTAAGGAGGATGGGTTTCTCGCCGTTGTGTTTAATAATAATTTTCTCAAATTCTTCGGGCGTACTTACGCTCAGATCAAGCACAACAGGGACTTCATCACGGTATTTTCCTGCTGGAAACGCAAGATTATTACGTTCAAAAGCATTGGTAATATCATCAATATTAACACCCAGTGCGTACATTTTCTTAGGATCAATATTAACGGTCATTGTATAGGGATTGCCCCATAGATGAACACCTGCAATTCCCTTCACACTCCGAAAACCATTACGCACGGATGTTTGTGCAAAGTGATAAAGGTCTCCCATTCCTTTGCTTGGGCTTGTAATGAGAATAGCCATAAAAGGAGGCCCTGACATACGTTCTGCATTACGCTTTACAATGGGTTCATTAATTTCTTTGGGAAGATCTTGGCGCGCGAGGGACAGAGCATCGCGCACTAAAATCATCGCCCTGTCAACGGATGATCCTTCCTTCAGCTGAAGATTAATTTCGACACGCTCATATTTTGTGGATGAGGCCATTGCCTCAAGCCCCTCAACTTTTGAAAGAGCATCCTCAATAGGATTTGTCACAGAGTATTCAACAACCTCTGCACTGGCGTTGGGATAGACAACCTCAACACTCAAAATAGGCACTTCGATATTGGGATATTCGCGAAATGTAATGTTTTGGAGGCTCAAGAACCCAAAAATAACAATAAGTGCATTCAAAACACTCGATAAAACGGGGCGTTGGATAAAAAAACTCGTGAAACTCATACAATCATTATCCTTTTTAGATAAAATGTTCTATCGTTTGCGTGCTAAAGTTAAAAGGTGAATCAGTATAATCAAGCTTGCGATCCACCACGTTTGAAAAACACCAAGGTTAACCCAAAAAGTCAGCATGGCTGATGAAAAAAAGCCAAAGCCGCAAAAGCGAATTGCACTGTTCCTTATATCATAGACCACACCAAAGAGAAAGGCCGTTAGTGCTCCTCCAAGAGCAGCGCCTAAAAATCCAAGTTCAAACCATAACTGTAGCGCAATGTTATGGGGATGAATGCCCATTTTTTCCACATGCGCGAGGGCCTTCTCACCCTTTTTGTTAGTATAGGCAATGTCAACGAATCCCTTGTCAGCCACCGTTTTATAACTACTGAGCCCATGCCCCAAAAGAGGACGTGCAGCAATTTTCTTAGACGTTTCATGCCAAATAAAAAGCCTGTGGAGGTAACTAATATCCCTCATTTTTTCGTTATAGACTTGAAAATGCTGAGGGCTAAACGCATAAAAACAAATCATAGGTGTGGTCAAAAATGCCAGAATAATCAGAGATTGAACGATACGTTTAAGCCCAGGAAGGTGTGCTTTCCAGAATAAAAAAGCAATGATGCATCCAAAAAAAAGACTGTAAAAAGCCGTATCGCAGTGAACACATGCAAGTGTGAGAGCGGTTAACGCCGTAAAACTTATTCTTAAAAAAAGACGCCCTTTTGTCAAAGGCATATTGGTAAGAAGATAAGAAAAAATCACCCAAAAGCTAAGGCTGAGGAAAAGTCCTCCCTGCACAAGGGCTTTGGCCCCGGAAACATGTTTCCACATGGCTAAAGGATTCCCAAAAAAATGATTCATAAGAATGAAAAGGCAGGCGGCGATATGCCCCCAAAAAAGTGCTTTCAAAAAACCATCATAATCATCTTGAGATTTTTGCAAAAAATGTGAAATGAACAGACTGATAGTCCAAAGTATCCCTAATTTTCCAGATGTTTCTAACGTCAGCAAAGGGCTTTGCGACCACAAAAAAGAAAGTAGACCATACCCCATGAAAATTAGAAAAAAACGATGAATATGCGCAGTACTGAGAGAAAAATTTTTGAAAATAGAATGCTTTTGGGAGCAATAATCTATCCCACCAACAAAAGCTAAAATTATTACAATAAGCGGCATTGACTGGGGTGAAAAAAGGGCAGCCACCGGCGATAAAAAAAATAAAAAGAAGACGAATTGCTTCTTATAAAAAGAGGTTAAGACTTCTCTCACTCTTTGCTCCCCATCGTCAAAAGAGTTGCCCACTCGCTTTCCGTAACGGGCATCACAGAAAGACGTGATTGTTTGATCAGAGGAAGATTTTCTAATGAAGGCTCCATTTTAATCGCTTTAAGCGTCACGGGAAAAGCAAGCGTTTCGCACACTTCTACGGTCACATGCCCAAAAGAAGGATCCACAGGATCTGGTTCGTACGTCTTAATAATCGTCACAATCCCCACAATGGCAGGCTCCTTAATGCCAGAATGATAAAAAAAGCAGAGGTCTCCAAGATTCATTTTTTTCATATGATTGCGCGCTTGATAATTGCGCACACCATCCCATTTTGTCGTAACCTCACGGATTTGATCCGCCCAAGACCATGTTGTGGGCTCAGATTTTAAAAGCCATTTGCCCATCTATTCACCCTCCTTTTTAACATCAGCACTCTCAATCACATCGCCCCATTCAGATTTTTTATTTTTTTTATACATATCATCTTTTGCGGAAAGCGTAACAGGTGTAAGCGTCCTTTCAAAGGTACAAAGTTCAAAGTGAGAATGGCCCTTGCGGTGAATCGGTGGACTTACAATCCGATTGAGCGCTTGCGGAGGGTGATGATTGTTTTCATTTTTTTTCGCAATTACAAGGTAATTATAAGGCTCATCCTCATAGCTCATCGCTCCACCTTTAAGAAATTTAAGTTCTTTTGTGCGCTGCACACGCGCCTTGAAGTGACACCAACGCCCCTCCTGTGATTGCATAGGACAGACACTTTGATGGGGACATGGCGCGATGATCATTACACCCTGTTGAATAAAAAAATCTCGCCACGCAAGATAGTCTTTAAACAGAAGTGAAGTCCCTGGAGAGATAATGATCAAAAAATGCTGTGCGGCATCCAAAGCTTTTTGCAGAATATTTTTATGTTTTTCAGAGGGTATTTCCCCCAAAACATAACTTAAAATCACAAGGTCAGCCGTTGGATAATTTTCTGTGTGCTCGAGTCGTTCTTGTGTTGTTGTGACGAAGGGCGTGTGCATCAAAAGACATTCTTTGGCGAGCGCCAGCATTTTTTCATCTTGCTCAAAAAGATGATAGTTCTTGCCAATTTCTTCGCTCAGACAAGCCAGAGTTGCTGTCCCAGGGCCACAGCCAAGATCTAAAACCGTTTCAATCTCCGTCTTTTCTGGAAGCTTTTTTAAAACAGCGCCAACGGCTGCATACGTCGCAGGAAGACGGGCTAGAATATAAGCGATACGCTCTTCCTCGCCCATAAACCCTGGGGTACGATTTGTTTGATAGCGCTTTGTCAAATCCTCACGTGCTTTTTTAAGGGTATTCAGTGAAAAAGAATGCTTTTCCGTAATAAACTGAAGCGTTTGAAAAAGGAGAGAATCGCTCACAAAACTATCTTAATCACGTTCATCAAGCCAGGCCATCTGAATAGCTTCCAGGATTTTCTCGTTGGATTTTTCAGGATCATCATTAAACCCCTCAAGCGCTAAGATATAGCGTTTCAAGTCTGTAAAGCGCAGAGCCAAGATATCGATATCTTTGTGTTTTTTTTCAAGCTCAATCGCAAGCGTGTATGTATCAACCCAACGCATCTTTAATTTTACGCCATCATATTGCGTGTGGCGGCAGGTAATTTTACCTTTAGCCCATCGAGTTCATCCGTCATAATAATTTGGCAACCAAGGCGCGATGTGTGTGTTAATCCAAAAGCTAGATCAAGCATATCCTCCTCGTCTTCTGTGGCTGTGGGCAGCAAATCAAACCATTCTGAATCCACAATCACATGACATGTTGAACATGCAAGCGATCCCTCACAGGCACCCTCAATATCTATATTATTTTGATGCGCAACCTCTAAAAGAGATAAACCCAGAGGCGCATCAATAAGGACTTCCTCTCCTGTCGGTTTTATAAATGTTACTTTTGGCATAATCGTCTCTATTCATTTTTTACGTTGTCACTAGTTTTAACGAGAATATCGACGCAAAGCAAGAGAAGAGCGTATTTTCAACGATCTTATTCACCTGTTGGTTAAGATTTTAAGCAGCGCGTTCCTTCAAAGGATCCATCAAATTTTGCCTCAGCTGACGTGTCACAGGGCAAAGATACTGGATATGGTCAACCTCAGGCAGCCCCAGCATCTCATCCATAAGATAAAACATCGCCACACTTGCTGCATCATGATCTCCTATGTTTGTAAGGATGGCAGCGCCTCTATTTTGAGAGGGTATGATCACAAGGATGCTGCGCGCATTTTTAATGGCTCCTTCATGATAATAAAGCGCATGGCCATTCACAGAACCGATTTTTAAGCCGAGTCCGTAGTGATGCAAATGATAACGCTCTGTAGCATAACGAACTTGATCATAGTCAGGAATAGGATTAATTGCCGTATAGGGGTGGTACATTTTTTTAAAACAATCCTCATCCAAAAGAGGCGCACCTTGCTGTAGGTGACATTTTATCCATTTGCCAAGGCCACCTGCACTACTGTAAAGCCCTCCCGCAAGCGTCAGTTGATCGGGAATGTTATAGAAATTGTCCTCGTACACCTGGCCATGGGCGTCAAAGGCATAAAGGTTGCTATGATCACGGCTGAGCATCGTTTCTTGATCCACTGTCGTATGTTGAAAATCGAGAGGATCAAAAAGGCGTGTCTGTAAAAATGTTTTCCAATCAAGTTGATAGAATTTTTCAATCAAAGGAATAATCACCGTGTAGGTGAGATTAAAATATGAATAGGTTGTCTTATACGGAAAGCTTTGTGGATAATCTTTAAGCGCTTCGATCACAGCCTTTGGACCCTTTTGAAACAGAGCATAGCGCTCCAAAAGAATCGATTCATCAAAGCCGCTATTATGTGTCAAAAGATCCGCACACGTTAACTTTCCCCACAGATCTTTCGTGCCAATTTGCACATCGGGAAGATGTTTTTGAATAGGATCATCAAGATTTAAATGGGCATCCTGCACCATCATTAAAAGAACAGTACCTGCAAAATTTTTTGAAAGCGATGCGATGGGAAAAAGTGTTTTTGCTGTAGGCGATGCCTTCGATTGGTGATTTTTATAGCCATAGCTGTGTGTGCGTAAAATACCCTCAGAACTTGCTAAAATCGCTGTTGCCCCTGGCACAGAAACTTTACGCATACATGTGTCAATGGTTTTTGTCCACTGATCAAAATCAAACGGCATGATTTTGTCCTTAAAAACTTATACATAATTAATTGAAGAAATTGTTCATCAAACCTTTAAAGCATTTTGACTGAATATGCCAGCACTCTTCGCAAGCAGCTCGCATTTTTTATTACTTTTTTATCTGTATTTTTTCAAGAGTAACTTTTTTGAAATTTTAATAGATCCTTAAGACAAAAGTGCTATGCTTTATATATAAAATTTTATTTAAAATGTTGAAAACCATGGTCGCTTTTCGTCTACCGGAAAATTCTCGCATTCACAAGGGCAAGCAGTGGATTGATCATACACTTACGGGCAATGAAAAAACCTATGAAGTGACAGTTTATCGCTATAACCCTGAGGGTGGTGAAAATCCACGTTATGATACGTTTATATTAAATGCTGAAAAGTGCGGGCCGATGGTTTTAGATGCTCTCATCTATATTAAGGACCATATCGACACAACATTAACTTTTCGCCGGTCTTGTCGTGAGGGGGTTTGCGGAAGCTGTGCTATGAACGTATGTGGAACAAACACACTCGCCTGTACGCACTTTATTAGCACCTACAAAGGTAAGTTGCATATTACACCTCTTCCTCATATGCCTGTTATTAAAGATCTCGTGCCAGACCTACGTGAAGCCTATCTTCAATATACAAATATTCAGCCCTGGATTAAAAATGCTGAGCATACCACCCGCGAACGCATTCAGTCGCCTGAACAACGTGCAAAATTGGATGGTCTTTGGGAGTGTGTGTTATGTTTTTCTTGCTCAACAGCCTGTCCCAGTTATTGGTGGAACGGCGATAAATATCTTGGTCCTGCGGTTCTTTTACAAGCTTATCGCTGGATTGCGGATTCTAGAGATACAAAAACCCAAGAACGCCTTGATGCACTTAATGACAGCTTCAAACTTTATCGCTGTCACACAATTATGAATTGCACAAATACCTGTCCTAAGGGCTTAAATCCTGCTAAAGCGATTGGGTCTATTAAGGAAATGATTGCTGAAACAAATTAGGTTCAAAAGTTCATGATTCAAAACAAAGATACGCCAGCTTTTTCCGAAAGTCACTTAACGTATGACGATTTTCTCAAGGCTCAGCGTGATCTTATTGGGATAACGGAAGTCACGCCTCTTGTCTTATCACCTTCGCTCTCTTCTCTTATCGAAGGAAAAGTATTTTTAAAGTATGAGCACACGCAAATCACTCATTCTTTTAAAGCACGTGGTGCTTATATCAAGCTTATCTCTCTCAGTGAGAGTGAACGCAAAAAGGGCGTTGTTGCGATTTCTGCCGGAAATCATGCAAAGGCTGTGTCTTATCATTGCAAAAAACTTCATATTCCCGTGACTGTTGTGATGCCTCATGAAACGCCTGCCAATAAAGTAAAGGCTTGTGAGGATCTTGGTGCACAGATTATTTTTCATGGGGCGCATCTTGCCGAATCCTTTGAGAAAGGGGAAGAAATTGCTCGAAAAAAAGGCATGACCATTATCCACCCTTATGATGATCCTTTAATTATTGCAGGGCAAGGCACCGTAGGCATTGAACTTATCGAGCAACATCGCACGCCTCTCGATGCCGTTGTGATTCCCATAGGAGGGGGAGGACTTGCGGCAGGGATTGGCCGCGTTCTAAGTGCACGCTGGCCCCTTTGTGATATTTACGGTGTGCAAAGCGAGTTTGCACCAGAAATGGCAGAGCTTCTTTTTCACTATCGCACAACAGCACCAAGGCCTTCTAAAACAATTGCTGAGGGTATCGCTGTCAAAAAGCCAGGGGTGTATACACAAGAAATTTT
The DNA here is from genome assembly GCA_021808925.1 of Pseudomonadota bacterium. Taxonomy (GTDB): domain Bacteria; phylum Pseudomonadota; class Alphaproteobacteria; order Paracaedibacterales; family JAKBAR01; genus JAKBAR01. Next base: position 9,433 of record JAKBAR010000019.1, read on the forward strand.
AAAAGATGTTCTCTCCGATATTTTTGTCGTCACAGAAGAGTCGATTAAAAAAGCCATACACTATCTTTTGATCCATGAAAAACAGGTTACTGAAGGTGCGGGAGCTTCAGGTGTTGCGGCACTGCTTGCTAATATCCATGCGTTTAAAGGAAAAAATATCGCAATCATTCTTTGTGGCAGCAACATTGATGCGGCTTTTATAAAGGAGTGTTTATAAAAGAAATTTTTCATTTATTTTCGATACCATTCTTTTTTTACTACCTTTTTTCAAAAAACCTTCCTAAAATTAATCTATCTTTTCAAAGATACAACCCATGGAGATTCTCGCGTGATTCAAAAAATTTTATCAACAGCCCTTCTTTTCTCAGCCGTTTCTATTTTGAGTTCCTGTGCGCCTAAAGTCGGTGGCACGGATTATTCTGTGCGTGGTATCGGTGAAATCAGCCAAACATTTAGTGGTGTCATCGTTTCTGCAAAACCCATTACAATTCAAGCAAAACCCACAGAGCAGCAAGGACAGTTGGGTACAGGCGCACTGATTGGTGCGGGCACAGGTGCTGTGGCGGGATCCCTCATTGGTAAAGGCAAAACACCTTGGATCACAGGGGCGCTTGGTGCTCTTGCAGGCGGTGCAGCGGGTCATCTTATCGAGCAGAAAGCAAGTGAGCAACAGGGTATGCTCTATGAGGTCAAGCTTGATCAAGGGGGCTCTGTATCCATTTCTCAAGGTTTAGAACCCATGCTTTCTGTCGGCCAACGCGTCAAAGTTATCCACAGTGCCAAAGAACGTAGCCGCGTACTTCCTGAATAATGCTGCATCTTTAATAAGATTATTGTGAAAAAAATTAAGGGGGGCTTTGGCCCCTCTTTTTATGCAAAAAATGCTTGTAAAATTATTTGAAAAAAGGGGTAAAATACATTAATGATAAAAAAATTTAAATAATTTAATTGTATTTATGGGCAAAAAATTTCCTATGTCTTTTATTAAAAAATCACTTTTCATCTTCTTATCTCTTTCCTTGGAAGCCTCTGCCGTTCAATGGCATCCGAATCAAACGTCTCTTAAGGATTGGGTGCCTGTTATACAGGAAGACTTTGCCATGACAGTTCTTTCTAAGGATAAAAAATACAAAAATTATGTAAAAAACTTTAAGGAAATGCTTAAAGAAAAAAAAGTTAGAAAGACAGAAAAATCTTTGAATAAAAAAGTCAACTCGCAGACCCTTCATCTCAAAATAGCTAGCATTATCAGAAAAGATAAATTATTTCATTCGTCCGGTTTAGGAGGAAAAACATTTTCAAAAATGTTTCGCATCTATCAGGACCTTAAACAAAAATCTTTGAGGATCTATAGGGAAATCCTTGAGCAGCACCTGAAGGCTCCGATTAAAAACAATGTTTTAAAAACAGAAGATGAATCCATTAAAAGCTATTTTAATTTTGTTTTTAAGGCGGAGCGAAAAACAGAATCTGCCATACGTGGGAAAAAAATCTTCGTCAAAACACTGATCAAAGAAAAACTTGCATCGATTAGGGGGACGGCTCATTCCTGGCGTCAGTTTTTAAGTACTGTGCCAAAGCTTCGTTCAAAGGAGCACGCTATTTTCCTCAAAAAGAAACGTGAAATACTTCAAAAGCAAAATCCTAAAATTCATTTTTCAAAAAAATTTCGTAGAAAAATGGGAAAACTCGCTCGACATATTTATAAAGAGGAGCGCTTGAAACTTGAAAATGATCCGCAAAGATATAGCGAAATTTTGAACACTTTGGAAAAAGTTTTAGAGGGCAACACCCCTTTTTATTTCAATTGTGTGTCTAAAAATTAATTTTTTAAAAAACCCTGCTTTTAGTCCTTGCAAGTTTTTTGGAATTGAGTATAGTACACACATAAACGCGAAAGCGTTGCGCTAAGCGGGCGTAGCTCAGGGGTAGAGCATAACCTTGCCAAGGTTAGGGTCGAGGGTTCAAATCCCTTCGCCCGCTCCATTTTTTTCTCCATAAAGTGTATGACAACGATTTTCAAAAGCTTTGAAAAAAGTCTTACATGCCTTTTCGAATATTTTTTCCAACATCGCTTGAAACAACAACGACTTAAGCTCGAAAGCGATATGAAATGTTACATGCGTTTCTTTTTCACTGATAGGCACAAAGGACCAGCGTGTCGTGAGATGTTTAAAGGGGCCTTTGACATGCGTGGCGCAAATATTTTCCTTCCCCTCATAAGTGACTTTGGAGGTATACGTTTCCGTAAAAGGACCATAACCAATCGTCAAATCGGCAAGAAAATGATCACCTTGATGATGATAGGTGCGTGCTTTAACTGCCCACGGCAAAAAATGTGGGTAGTGATCGATCGCTATCACAACATTAAAAAGATCTTCAGCTGCATAAGGAAGCGTGTGACTTTCTTGATGGCAAAACCCTTTAGCTTTCATGTTAGTTTTCATGACGGCGCGCCTGTTGAAGCTTCACAAAATCCTCATCCGCGTGATAAGATGATCGTGTCAAAGGCGATGATGCCACGCATAAAAAGCCCTTCCCACGGGCCATTTTTGCATAATCATCAAACTCATCAGGCTCAACAAAACGATGAACGGGATGATGCTTTGGCGTTGGCTGAAGGTATTGGCCAATCGTTATAAAATCCACATTTGCTGCGCGCAAATCGTCCATGACTTGATAAATTTCATGCTTATCCTCGCCAAGTCCTACCATAAGACCGGATTTTGTAAAAATAGTGTGATCAATTTCCTTCACTCTCTTCAGCAGTGAGAGGCTATTAAAATAACGCGCTCCCGGACGCACCGTGGGATAAAGGCGTGGCACTGTTTCAAGATTATGATTAAAAACATCGGGAGCGGCTGCAACAACCGTTGGAATATGTTCTTCTTTGCGCAAAAAATCGGGGGTCAGAATTTCAATGGTTGTGGAGGGAGAAAAACGCCTGATAGCGTGAATTGTTTGGGCGAAATGTGCAGCACCCCCATCCTCTAAATCATCTCTGTCAACAGAGGTAATTACAGCATGACGAAGCCCCAGACGTGCGACAGCTTGGCCTACACGCTCTGGCTCATGGGGATCCAAAAGATCGGGACGCCCCGTTTTAATATTACAAAAAGCACAGGCACGCGTGCATACTTCGCCTAAAATCATAAAAGTCGCATGCTTTTTTTTCCAGCACTCGCCAATATTAGGACACGCCGCTTCCTCGCAAACAGTGTGGAGCTTTTGCTCTTTGACGAGCGAAAGTGTTTCAAAATATTCTTTTGAGGTCGGTGCTTTAACCTTGATCCAATGGGGCTTTTGCATGTTCATGAATGCATGTTTTATTTTTGATAAATCTTTTATAGCATACTTTTGAAGAAGCGTCCTTGATCATTGAACACAATCATCACTATTGGAAAGTGTCTTACCCTGAAATTTTTCCTTATGAACAAATGACTATGTATTAAACATGCCCCATAATCACAGAAGATACTTTTTGCAGAGGAATCTCCTGCTCCACACTGCCAAGTTCCATAGCGGCGCGCGGCATCCCATACACAAGACATGAAGACTCATTTTGACCAAAAGTCCGTGCACCATTTTGGCGTAATTCGAGCAGACCCTTCGCCCCATCGCGCCCCATTCCTGTCAGAATAATCCCCTGAACATAACGCATTTTAAGCGCTGCAACTGAGTGAAACAAAACATCCACAGAGGGCTTGTGACCACTCACCGTTTCACCGTCATAAAGGTCCGCCACAATTGCACTTGACGCGTGCTTAAGGCGAAAATGCCGATCCCCCGGTGCAATATAAATTGTCCCTTTTTCAATGCGCATTCCCGGCTGAACCTCAACCACAGTAGGTTGGCATTGTTTGTTGAGTCTAGCGGCAAAACTCGCTGTAAATCCTGCAGGCATATGCTGCACCACAACAACGGGAGGGCAATGGGCAGGAAGAGATCTAAAAACCTCTGTCAGTGCCTCAACACCCCCTGTGGATGAGCCAATCGCCACAAGTTGAGGAAGTCCACGCCGCCCCTCCGCGATCAGACTTGGCACAGAAACTTTATGATCAAGGCGATTTTTAACACGTGCCTTAGCCGCCACTTTAACCTTTGCACAAATTTCACTGCGAATACGCTCAAAACTATTTTTAAGATCCGTTGTAGGCTTTGTAATATAATCAACCGCACCAAGCTCGAGCGCCTCAAGCGTTTCTTTCGCACCTTTTTCCGTAAGCGTTGAAATCATCACAACAGGCATCGGCCGTAGCGTCATAATTTTTTCTAAAAAAGATAACCCGTCCATACGGGGCATATTAATATCAAGTGTAATCACATCAGGATTCAGCGCTTTTATGCGATCGCGTGCAACAAAAGGATCAGAGGCAAGTCCCACAACTTCGAGTGCAGGATCGCTTTCTAAAATGTCCGACAACATTTTACGCATCAGCGCAGAATCATCGACGATAAGAACTTTTGTTTTTTGTGCACTACCCGAAGAGCTCAATATCACCATGACTCTTTTCCTTTGTCTTAATAACGTTTGTGTATTTTTTCTCTTGCTCGATCACTTGACTACGTTCACTGGATTGTAAAATAAGACGGACAACACGCCCCGACTGGGGCCAAAAGTGAATGCGACGAGGATAAGAGCCCCCTAAGTCCTCCGCTGCAATATGAATATGCTCTTTTTGCAAATAGTTTTTAATAAATTCACAATTTTTTTGACCAATCTGAATCGTACTATTCATCAAATCAGATCCTCCAAAAACTTTGACCTCAAGGTTTTCACGGGAGCCTCCTTGGCGCAAAATATCATTAATCAAGCATTCCATCGCATAAGATCCATAGCGTGTACTTGGTGAGGCAAGGTCTTGATGGGGTTCTGCAAGAAGAAAATGGTTGAGCCCTCCAATGCCAAGCTTTTTATCGCGAATACATGCCGCAACGCAAGAACCGAGGATCGTCATAATCATAAGATCGTCATGCGTACTATAAAATTCACCAGGCAGGACATTAACACAATTTGCTTGAAATTTTGGATCAAAAAAACTCGTTTTTACAGCTGATTTCATCATGATTGTGTGCCCAGTGTATAGGTTGTTTTTCCTTTAAGGACGAAGGCATCGCAGACTTTAAAGAGACTCTCTGAATGGCCAATAAAAAGCCACCCCTTTGGATCGAGAAGTGCTGCCATCTTATTAAAAATCTCCATTTGCGTTTCTTTATTAAAATAAATCACGACATTGCGACAAAAAATGGACTGAAAAGGACCATGCATAGGCCATTGATGGAGTAAATTGAGTGGGTTAAAGATAATAAGATCGCGTATATTTCTCTCCATTTGAAGTGTCCCATCAGCATTTTTTGAACAAAAGCGCTTAAGATACTCTGTGGGTATACCCTCCCCATCCTTGTAGAGACCGTTTTTTCCTTTTTGAAGCATATTTGTATCAATATCTGTGGCAAGAATTTTCACATCAAATCCAGCAGGCATATGCGCAGCAAGTGTCATGGCAAGGGAATAGGGTTCTTCTCCAGAAGAACATCCAGCCGACCAAAAGCGCACGCGTCTGTTCTCAGCTGTAGGATTTTTTCGGTAGCGCTCAACAATACTTGGGATCACAACATCGCGCATATGATGAAAATGATGTTCTTCTCTAAAAAAACGCGTCAGATTTGTTGTAATTGCATTAATGAGAAAGCTTATTTCCCCTTTCCCTGAGGGAGACTCAAGGTATTTACAGTACTGAGAGAAAGAGCCCATTTTAAGAGATCTTAAACGCTTAGCCAATCTTGAGTAGACAAGCGTCTTTTTTTCATACTTTAAAACAATGCCTGTGAGGCCTGTTATAAGCTGACTAATCGCCTGAAAATCCTTATCTGTAAAAGGAAATTCTTTGACGTTCTCTAGAGCTTCATCCTCATGATGGGCATGATGTTGCATGGGTTTTTCTCACATTTCCCTAAAGTTCTTCTTCAGTTGCATCAGTACCAAGACCACCCTCACCTTGTATTTGGGTGTTTGCCGTCGCAAACGACTCATCCATAGCAGGGGATCCTTCAATAAAACTTAGATTTTTATCAAATAGCTTTTCTAAAATAAGGAGACCAACCATACGATCTTCAAGGCTCACAAGGCCGCTTAAAATCTCTGTATGATTACTTCCCTCTACAGGAGGAACAGCGCGAATGTCCGTTTGATTAATCGTTAAAATATCAGACACAGCATCGACCAGAATCCCCATCAAGCGGCTACTAATATTGACAATCATCACAACATGGTTTTTGCCTGTTTGCGTTGCACCCATCTGGAAACGCTCACTAAGGTCCATAATAGGAACGACAGTTCCACGCAAATTAATCACGCCGCGCATATACGAGGGAGAATTGGGCAAGGTTGTCGTTGCTGTCCATCCTTTAATTTCGCGGATTGACATAATATTAATCCCGTATTCCCGCCCACGTACTGTAAACGTGATAAACTGCTGAGGGATGTTTTGTTCTTCTAAAGTATTTTTTTCTAAAACTTGAGCTGTCGCTTCCATAAAGATATCCTCCTTAATGATAATTATTTTTCATACGATGCAGCATATTCACATCTAAAATAAGCGATACGCGGCCATTTCCTAAAATAGTCGCAGCAGAAATACCCGGTATCGGGTCATAATTAGCCTCTAAACTTTTAAGAACAACCTGTTGCTGCGTCACAATTTCATCAACAACGAGACCAATATTTTCGCCACCTTCTGTCTCAAGGACGACAACAATGCCTTCTGTGGAGACGCGTGTGGCATTGGACAAACTAAAAATATCGTGAAGATAAATAAGCGGAATATTTTTTTCTCTGAGGTCAAGAATATCCACGCCGCCCACAAGTGTGCTCACTTGTTTTTTTGACGGGCGAAGGGTTTCAAGAATATTAATCAACGGGATGACATAGCACTCGTCACCCGCTTTAACAATCATCCCATCCAAAACAGCGAGCGTGAGAGGCAGGAGAAGATTAAACTGACACCCTTGTCCTTCAACGGATTGGATAGAAATACGTCCACCAAGAGCCTGGATAGATTTTTTCACCACATCCATACCGACGCCACGCCCTGAAATATTCGTGACAGAATCCGCCGTTGAAAAGCCAGGATGGAAAATAAGTTGGTCAATTTCCTCACCCGAAGGTGCTGATTCTTCCGTTAAGATGCCTTGTTTAATGGCTTTTTGGAGAACCTTTTCGCGATTAATCCCGCGTCCATCATCAATAATTTTAATCACAATACGCCCACTTTTATGCTCTGCACTCAGTTGAATCGTTCCAAAAGAGGGCTTGCCTGCATCGATACGTTCTTTGGGGGACTCAATCCCATGATCAACGGCATTGCGAATCATGTGGGTTAGAGGCTCACCAAGGCGCTCGATAACTGTCTTATCGATCTCCGTATTTTCACCGGACATATCAATATGGACTTCTTTATTTAATTGCGTTGCAAGCTCACGAATCAGGCGAGGCATGCGGGCAAAGACAGCTTTAACAGGCTGAGCGCGGATGGACATCACACTTTCTTGAAGGTCACGCGTATGTTGTGTCAATTCCTCCAAGCCCTTAGTCATACTATCATAAGTACTTTCAGTGGCTGTGTTTTTGAGTGTTTGCGCCGCATCAAGGAGCATGGCTTGCTTAATAACCATTTCACCAACTGTATTGACGAGGCGATCAATACGATCAAGTTCTACACGAATAGAATGAACATTTTGCTGATCTGTTTGAGCTTGAGCCTGTTGATTTTGTGGCGTCGAAGAGGCTGTTGGGGGTGTTTTTGGTGTATTAAGCGCCTGCACAACTTGTGTTTGCTTTCCATCGCCCGAGGCAATATGTTTTTCTGCTAAGGGTTCTTGAACAGAAGATGTCGTTGTTTGGATATCAAGTTTGCAATCATCCTCAACAAATTCAAAACATTCTTTAACACGGTCGATAGAAGCTTCTGTTTCAATATGAATCGTCCATGTCAAATAACAATGCTCAGGATTATAGTCATTAAGCGACTCAGGAAGACGCTCCTTATGAACCTCGCAATGGTAACTTTCCTCAATGCCTAATTTTTTAAGCTCTCTGAAAATTAAATAGGGCTCATTTCCAAAGCGCATAAGATCAAGTTCAGGCAGGAAGTTAATTGTATATTTTTTGAGACCACTATTTTCCTCAACCCCCTGATGACTCGCTGCTGGCGCAGACGGAGTGCCCGTTGTGCTGCCTACAAAGGTGAGAAGCTGTTCTTTGACAGACGCCATGGCCTCTGGAGGGCTGTCGATATTATTTTCAGCATTTTGCACAAGAACAACAAGAATATCATTCGCGCGTAAAAGAAGATCGACAAGGGCAGGATTTAAATGACTCGTATCATTGCGCAAAATATCAAGTGTTGTTTCAAAGATATGCGTAAAGGAAACAAGGGTGTCAAAGCCAAAAGTCCCTGCCCCCCCTTTCACAGAGTGGACGCACCGAAAAATCGCATTAATATCCTCTTGATCAAAGGTATCACTGCTTAAGATCGATAAATGATTTTCAGCACTCGCAAGGAGATCTGCGCACTCCTCAAAAAATACTGTTCGAAATTGCTCCATATCAGCCACAGCACATACCCCTTCTAAGGACAGACTTTTCCAACAACTTGGATCAGTTTTTCAGGATCAAAGGGTTTCACAATCCACCCTGTTGCTCCCGCTGAACGGCCTTCGGATTTTTTATCATCACCTTGTTCTGTAGTAAGCATCAAAATAGGGGTTGATTTAAAATCATTTTGCGCGCGCAGCTCCCGAATCAGTGTCAAACCATCCATATTCGGCATATTGAGGTCTGTAATAATAAGGTCTGGCTTTTTGTTTGCAACAGCCTGAAGCGCCAGCTTACCATCCTCTGCTTCGATAACATCAAAGCCAGCACCCTTGAGTGTAAAGCTAACCATCTCACGAATTGTACGTGAATCATCAACGGTAAGAACAAGTTTTGTCATATGAGAGACTCCTGGAAATAGTCAAGGCAGCCAAAGTCCTTTATTACAGAAAGAAATCGTTTGGAGGGGGTTTTAATGCTAAAAGAAAAATTATTTTTTTTTGCTGTCTGTTGAGCGATCAGCAAAAGTTGTAAAGCCGGTGTTGAAATTGTTTCCACAGCCGATGCATCAAGTGTAATTTTTTTGCCCGACTGAAAGTTAATGATCAAAGTCTCTTTCAACTCAGCCACCTGATTGACGTCTGCATTTGCATATAGTTTCAAAGATGCCATGACCGTTTTTCAAAAAATTTAACCGTTAGGATCAATAGTACAGGGGGAAAGTTAATAGACATTTAACATTACCTACAATTGAATCCATTTTTTCAAAAAACATACATGAACGTGTTGGCATGAAAATTGCATCTGTCTTTTGTAGAATTTTAAATAAATGTGTAAATCTTATGGCAACGTATTCTCTCAATCCCTCTGGAAGCATTGAGCATTCTGGAATTGTCATGCTCTCTCTCAAACAAGTTTTGTCGGAGCAACTCTCCGTAGCCTCGCAAAATTTGGCCAATGCCGATACCGTAGGCTTTAAAGGGCTCATCCAAGGATCTGTGGAATCCGTTTACAGAAATCCACGCTTAGGAATGAAAAGCCCATCTGTATCGTATGTTCAGCCCAATATGATCAAACGCAATCAAGAGCAGGGAACGCTAAAACAAACGGGCAATCCTTTTGATATTGGGCTTAATGGGCATGGATTTTTAGCTGTGCAAGTTGGAGAAACCACACAATATACCCGTGATGGTCGTCTGCGGCTGGATTCGAATGGCCAACTTGTGACAATGGATGGGCATATGGTTATTGGAGACAACGGTCCAATTCAACTCTCTCCTTATGTCAGCTTTAGTATTATGGAAGATGGGTCGATTCTTGGTTTTGACAACAAAGATGTTCAAACTGTTGTGGGGAACCTGAATATTATTCAATTCAACGATGAGGAAGCTAACCTTGATTATGTTGGAATGGGACGCTTTAAAGCTGTGGGGGATCCTCTGACTGCAGACATGAGCACAGTTCAAGTGCTTCAGGGTTTTACAGAACAGTCTAATGTTAGTTCCATTACAGAATCTATTCGTCTGATGAAAATTATGCAGATGTATGAAGAAGCTCAAAAAATTACAGACATGGATGATGCTGCTAAAAACCGCACAATCAATTTGCGTACAGCGGTCTAATGTCAATTATTTATTTTTCTAAGGGTTTTGAAAAAGAATTTTAAAGGGAAAGCGAAAGAATGGTTGTCGGTGTTAATCGTGCACTAAGCATTGCAGAAACGGGCATGAGATATTATGAAACAGCCCTTGCAACAGCATCACAAAATCTAGCTGCAGCCGGTGTGACAGGGTATAAAAAAGCACATGCGATTGGTACTGATCTTCCCTATACGCGGCATGATCCAGCCGGTGCAAATACATCAACGTCTGGAACAAAAACACCTTCTGGTATTGAGATAGGTCTTGGTGTTCGGACAGCAGCGGTTGTCCGTAATTTTTCCCAAGGAGATTTAGCAAAAACAGATGCGCCTCTTGATATGGCGATTAGTGGCGATGGTTTTTTTCAAATTCTCATGCCGGATGGCACAATAGCTTATACGCGGGCAGGCGTTTTTACACTCAGCCCAACAGGACTGATTATTACACAACCCAGTGGGTATACAGTGGGTCCGGGCATCACAGTGCCTACAGGAACGACGGGTATAAAGATTGACGAGTCAGGTATTGTCTACGTGCAGGTTAATAATGGCTCAACCCTCACACAAGTCGGGCAGTTTCAAACGACCACTTTTATGAATCCTTCGGGCCTTGCTGCCATGGGAGATACACTTTTTCAAGAAACAGAAGCTTCTGGCAATCCCGATACAGGAACCCCTGGGACAGTGCGTCGCGGTACAATAAAACAGGGATACCGAGAATCCGCCAATAGTAACACATTGGAAGATGTGATTGAACTTATGCGCATTGAAAAGCACTATAATTTTCTGACAAAAGTCCTCACAACAGCCAAAGCTATTTGGGAACAAGATGCACAGATAGGAGGATAGTCCCATGCGTTTTTTATCTTTTTTTCTATTTCTATTTTATTTTTTAGCGCAATCCTTCGGCCTTGATTTTGAAAATGCGATTAAACACCGCCTCAGTGCAGACTTTGGCGATCAAGATATCCGCATTACTTTTGACTATCCAGAAGCACTCGCACAACTCCCTCCTCAACCAGAAATTTTGTCCTATAAACTGATCGATCAGCAACGCGCTCAATTCATGATAAAAAACATGGCCAAACCTGTAAGTGTACGTATTGATGTGATGGTTGATATTCCTGTGCTCAATAAACCTCTATCGCCGAGTCATATTATTCAAGCAGAAGATATAACTACCATGAAAGTTCCTATAGGTAATCTTCACGGGCATTATGCATTACGTACGGATGATCTTCTTGGAAAGCAATCAAAACACAAGCTTTTAATGGCACGTGCTCCCCTTCAAATAAATGATCTTATGGCACCTATTATAATTCGACGGGATGGTTTGGTCCGCGTGATTTACCGCTCGGGAAATTTAAGTATCGCAACGCAGGCCAAAGCCCTTAAGGATGGCGCTTTTGGGCAGCGCATTACTTTAGAAACAACAGGGAAAGCAAAAAAAATCATTGAGGCCACTGTACTTGATCCACATACCGTAGAAATGCAGGTCGCTTCATGAAAAATGTAAAGGCATGGACTTTTTTATCCCTTGTTTTCTTTTTGAGCGGATGTAATTTAGCAGAAAAGCTTGCGCGTATTGGCGATCCACCACCTCTCTCGCAAATTCAAGATCCAACACTCCTTCCAGAATATCATCCCGTCAGTATGCCTATGCCTGATCCGGTGGAGCAAGTAACCCCCTGTTCAAACTCTCTTTGGCAAACAGGGTCCAAGGCGTTCTTTAAAGATCAACGAGCAAATAAAGTCGGCGATATTTTAACAGTCTCCATTGATATGGATCAAGAGCAAAAAATAGAAATGACGCCTAAAATCAATAAAAGCTCTATCCTCAGTGCAGGTATATCGAATATCTACGGGATTCGCAAACGCAATATGGGTATAGCCCCTGTTACACCAGCTGCAGCAGCGACGAGTGGAACATTAACGAATCTTCTTAATGCTCAGTCTAATCCAAGTATGACAGGTGCAGGAAGTTATACCGTAAAAGACAAACTTAAATTTAATATGGCCGCAACAGTTATTCAAATTCTTCCCAATGGCTCTATGGTGATCGAGGGGCGTCAAGAACTTGGCCTTGTGAATGAGGTACGGGATATTTACCTCAAAGGTGTGATCCGGCGTGAGGATATTAGCTCATCCAATACCATTACGACACAAAAAATCGCGCAACTCCGTATCGGTTACCAAGGACGTGGTGACCTCACCGATAATATGAATGGCCCCCTTGGTCACCAATTTTTAAACAAACTTTCACCCTTTTAGGATTTGTTTTATCGATTGGATTTGGGGATCTCACCCCACACTTTATCCTCGCAGATCCTCTCATTTTTTTAAGAAAAACAGATGCGGTCTAAGTATGAATAAAATTTAAAATCTAATCTCTTAAAGCCTCTATATGGATACGCTCGAGGAGTTTTTTGATATCGTTTGGATTCATGGTGGGCCCACACCACAGGCGAAAAGCAGGAATACTGAGCGCATGATTCACAAAATCATAGGCCAGCCCCTCATCTTCGATCATTTTTCCAATCCTTTTATACCACGCCCATTTCTCAGGTAAATTTAGGTCCGCAAGATTTTTATTGATGAGGCAGGGCGACACCCGAGACACGCAGTCATACTGCTCCGTTGAAAATGCAAAAAGAGAAGAATTTTTTATAAAATTTTCGATGATACTAAAGTTCTCAAGGGTTCTTTGATATAATTCCTCAGAACCTCCTATATTTTCAGCCCACTCTAAAGCAACTAAATAGTCCTCCACACACAGCATCGAAGGTGTGTTAAGCGTAACCCCCTTAAAAGCACCATGATTAATTTTATCATTGTTTTTAAGCTTGAAAAGACGCGGCACAGGCCAAGAGGGGGTATAGGCGGCAAGCCTTTCAAGTGCACGGGGACTGAGAGCTAACATTCCGTGTGCTGCCTCACTGCCAAGACCCTTTTGCCATGAAAATCCTGCAACATCAATTTTTTCCCAATCAAGTGGCAAGCAAAAAGCGGCAGACGTCAGATCCATCATCACAAGACCCTCACGGTCTTTTTTAATCCAGTCCATGTGAGGATACATTATCCCTGATGTTGTTCCATTAAGCGTGAGAAGAAGATCTTTTTCTGGATCATGCTCAAGCTCCAGGAAATGTTCATGCGTACTTTGATAAACAGTTGCTGGAATTTTAAGTTCATCGACTACGTTGCTTGCCCAAATATTACTAAAAATATCAATGCTGTGCGCGATAACATGCCGAGGCCCCAGAAGTTGCCAAAGGGCCGCTTCAATAGCGCCTGTGGCAGAGCCCGGCATAATCGCAAAATGAAAATCTTCCGGCGCCTCTAAAAGAGTGCGTGTTTTAAGGGTAAGCGCCTCGAGCTTATTCAGCGCGACATCAGACCTGTGGGACCTTCCAAGAATAGCTCCCTCAAGCTTCTTCAAAGACCAATGAGGATTTTTCCGAGTAGGCCCTGATGAAAAAGAAGAGATAAAGCTCATAACAAATATCCTCAAATCTGTATAGTGAAAATATAAAGATTATATCACGTCCTTTCTTTGTATGAAAATAGTTTGTTCTATTTTTGCAATATTAACTTTTTAGTAACTTTATAAAAATACACTGTAAGAGAGTATGCTCAACGTGCCTGATATCTGACAATGGATGATTTAACTGCTGATTTTCTCACAGAGACCTATGAAAGTTTGCAAAATCTTGAGCAGATTATTCTCTCATTGGAATCTCAGCCTGAGAATATGGATCTTATTCGGGATGCTTTTCGTATTCTTCATACGGTTAAGGGAACCTGTGGCTTTTTAGGCTTTTCCCGCATGCAAGCCGTCTCCCATGGTGCTGAAAATGTTCTTAGCAAAATGCGCGATGGCAAGCTTATCGCTTCACCTGTTATTACATCAACTCTTTTTGTGGCATTAGATACTATTCGTCAAATCGCCGATTCCATTGAATCCAAAGGAAAAGAATCTGAGGGAAGCGACAGCGATCTTCTGAAAGCATTGGATTTATGTCTTGAGGAAGGGGAAAAAGCTAATGATGATACCCATGATGTTGAAACGAAGGAAGAGCTCCTAGAGGAAAATAGTGTTGAGGCTACGCAGAATTCTGAGAGAGAAGAATCACCTGTTTCAGAGAATACTTTTTTAGGTGAGGAAAATATTTCCTCAGGTGAGCCTATAGAGCATCAAGAATCAGAGCCCACTCAAACAACAGACATTCCCTTAGAAACACCGCTTGAAACAGCTCCTCCACCTGTTGAAAATCAACAAACAGCTTCTGTGCCAAAAAATCCTCCAAAAGAAGAAACAGCTCCAGCTAATGCAGCAGCTGCGAACAATCACGCGGCCAATCAAAGCATTCGTATTAATTTAGACGTGATTGATAATTTAATGAATCTGGTGGGCGAGCTTGTTTTAACGCGCAACCAACTTTTGCAACAAAATGAAGAAGCAGAAACGAGCAACACACAAAATAATGTTCTCGCACGCTTAAGTCACCTCACAACGGATCTTCAGCAAAATATTATGAAAACCCGTATGCAGCCCATTGAAACGGCGTGGACGAAATTGCCACGCCTTGTTCGCGATATTGCGGGGGATTTACAGAAAAAAATTCAACTTAAGCAGATTGGTGCGGATACAGAGCTTGATCGACAAGTTATCGAACTGATTAAAGATCCCCTTGTGCATATGGTCCGCAACTCGGCAGACCATGGCATTGAAACACCTGAGGTGCGGAAAACAGCAGCCAAAAATGAAACGGGAACGATCACCCTCAAAGCCTATCATCATGGCGGTCACATCCTGATTAATATTAGTGATGATGGGAAAGGCATTGACCCAGATATTATCCGCAGAAAAGCCCTTGAAAAAGGCGTTGTTTCTGAAATTGAACTGGAACGGATGAGTGATGATCAAGTGCTTCAAATGATTTTCAGACCAGGCTTTTCCACAGCTGATAAGATCAGCCATATCTCGGGCCGTGGTGTAGGCATGGATATTGTGCGCGCGAATATTGAAAAGCTTGGCGGCACCATCGAAATGCAATCTAAAAAAGGTGTGGGAAGCACATTTATCATTAAAATCCCCCTCACCCTTTCTATTATTTCTGTGCTTTTAGTGGGTGTAGGTGATCAAAGCTTTGCTATTCCACAGCTTGCGATTACTGAAATTGTCAGCTTCAAAAAAGAGGATAATCATCAAATTGAATATATCCAAGACAAGCCACTTCTCTGCTGGCGCAATAAATTTCTCCCCCTTGTGTATCTTGATGAAATTTTAAAAATGCCCCATCACGCGCAAAAAAATTCTCAAAATATTATCGTTGTTCAGGTAGGAAGTCATCATTTTGGTTTCATTGTGGATAGTATTCGCGACTCTCAAGAAATTGTGGTCAAGCCCCTCTCTAAAAAACTATCTCACCTTAGCATCTTTTCAGGGAGTACGATTTTGGGCAACGGTGAGGTTGTCCTCATTTTAGATCCCAATAATTTTGACCTCAGGGTTGAGCAATCCCACGCAATGACCTTTGAAAATCAAAATTCAAAGACAAGTGATACCCCTACAAAAAACACTATTATCCTTATCTTTAAATCAGGGCAAGCAACAAAAGCTGTTCCCCTTGCCCTTGTGAGTCGTATTGATGAAGTACCAGTCAAAAATATTCAAAACATTAATAATCAGTATATTTTTCTCCACCGCGACCAGCTCATCCCCATTATGGGCTACACTGAGAACTCTGAGGAAGCCTCCGATCCCGAAGCACTCCTGCCCATTCTTATTTTTACCGATCGTGGCTATAGGCTTGCTCTTAAAATTGATGAGATTGTTAATATTATTGAGGATTCCACAGAAATTCAGTTAGAGAGCTCGAATGACGAAACCCTTGGAATGGCTGTGATTTCAGGCATTACCACCTCTGTGATTAACTGCCAATATTATTTCAAAAAAGCCTATCCCCATTGGCATGAACGCCTTGGGAATAGTACATCACCCAAGCCTGTAAAGCGTCT
>JAKBAR010000063.1 GCA_021808925.1 Pseudomonadota bacterium
GGTGGGATTTGTGTCGTTATTTTTTTAACAAACCGTGCCTTTAAGAATGCGGCCAAGAAAAAAGCACCCGCAAAGGCTGAGCCCGTTGTTGTAAAACCCATTCCTTTGACAAAGATGCCACCCCCGGGAGGACGTCTCACAGAATATCTATCGCGCAAGGGCTATTTTCGTGTCGGCGAAATCGGTCTGCTTTTCTTGCGGGCCATTGCTTTTTTGCGCCAACGGATTGGGGGCACAAACGCTCTTTATCATTTGCCATGGTACCTTGTTATTGGCGCAGCAGATGCTGGAAAATCCACAATGATACGCCAATCGCGCCTTAAGTTTCCTCTTGGTGAGCCTGATTTTGGGATTAAAAATGAGCCAGAAGTGAAATGGTGGTTTCTCAATCGCGGTATTTTACTGGATATTCGCGGTAATTTTTTTATCAATAAAAATGATAATAATGCCAATGAAGGAGGCTGGCGGAGTGTTCTTGGCCTTCTTGCGCGCTACCGTGCGAAGCGACCTATTGATGGAATTATTTTAGCGATTCCTCTCACAGAATTCGTAGGAAAAACGGCTCTCTCCAAAGAAGCCCTTGTTGATCGCGGCAAAGCCATGGCGCAAAAAATCCTTGCCTCACAGCAAAGCCTTGGGCTTCAAATCCCCATGTATATTATGCTCACAAAAGCTGATGTTATTCCTGGGTTTAAAAGTTTTTGCCAGGAACTCCCGCGGGATAACACCACAAATATGCTCGGATGGTCAAATCCTTACGCACTTTCTTCCGCATATAACCCTTTGTGGATCGATCAAGCTTTTGGCTTTTTAGGTCAATTTCTTGCAAAGCTACGCCTTGAGATTTTTGCAGGCCACGAGGCGGTTGCCACGCGTGATGGTCTTTTTGTTTTTCCAGGACAGCTTGAGGCGATTAAAGACAGTCTGCGTATCTATATTGATCTTATTTTTAAAGAAACATCCTATAACGAGGGTCTTTTCCTCCGCGGTATTTATTTTTCGGGCGACGGGGTAAATCATAATATCCTCGAGAACCCCAGTACGGGAGATATCCGTGAAGAAGATGATCGCGCCCTTGCAGGACAGCGTGAAATTTACTTTGTGGATGATGTGATTCAACAAAAAATTTTCTCTGAATCAGGCCTTGCTCAACCCATCAGAAGGCGCGTTGCTCTTGCCAATCGCCATTTACGTATTGCCCAATATAGCACAGCCCTTCTTGTCACTGTCAGCACCTTTGGCGTGATGCACACTTACCATAAACTCAAAGAACAAAATGATGATCTTTTGCCTATTTTAAGCAAGATTAGTCTTGTGCTCAGTCAGCTTCAAAATGTCCGTGGAGCTGATTCCACAGAAACGGTTGTTCTTTTTGATGCTTATGCCAAACAACTTATTCAGATGATGCACACATTGTCTGAAAGTCATTTTTCATCTATTTTTATTCCCCCGTCGTGGTTTAGTCCGATTCAGGATAATTTGAATCACTCACTGCGCATTTCTTACAATCATATTATTTTGCGAACAATTTATATCGATCTTTTGCTCAAAGGGCGCGAGCTTTTGTACCTTCGCCCCACGATTGCCGATCGTTCAACGTCTCTGGCACAAGTGATTAATCCCGTTGACTCTGTGGAGTTTGAGTTTTTACGCAGCTATGTTTTGCGCATTACAGAGCTTTCCCGCATGGTCACGCTTTTTAATGATCTTTCTCATTCAAATGACATTAGTCCCTTGCGCGATCTTGTACGTTTTACATTTAAAACAGAACTGCCGAAATCCTTTGAGGATGAGTTTCATCATTTTCGCCGTGTTTTACGCGATATCCCCTTCCCCCCCATTGATCTTGGACCTTATGAAACAATTGCACAAGACACGCTGCGCATTATTTATAAAAACTTTTTAGATGGCATTCTTTCAACGAAAAATCCTGAAAGTCTTGTCGGACGCATTAATACTTTCTTATGGGAATTTAGTCAGCGTCAAATGGGAGAAATTCCTAATATTAGCGTTTTACGCAATTTCGCATCAGCCCTTGATCAAGCCGTACCGCACTTAGGAACTGTTGGCAACACGTGGATTGATGGCGAATATTTTGACATAGGACCAGAATTTATTTCAATCATTGGTCTGATTAATGACACCCCGATGCTGGGTGGAAAAGACATGGTGAACGAGCTTGCATCATCAACAGGCGTGTCTTTTAATGCCTTTAAGGCAGAGATGAATCGTCTTTTGCCCATGCTTTCTGAAGAAGCGTCTATCAATCCGTTGGCGACCCTCAAATCACAAAATTATCCTTCTCTTGTGCTTTCTAATCTCCACAAAGGTCTTGCCCTTCTTTTCCGCGAATCTTTTATGGGCATTCCCTCCAATGGCACGCTCATTACAGTTGTACCCGAAGGTAAAATTACCTATTGGGATCCTAAGCTCATTGATGCAGCAGAGAAAATGGTAGAAAATTTTGAAACGTTTAAGGAGAAAAATCTTTCTGTTCTGCCTTCTGTTTTGCGCGAATCCGTCACGTTACTCGCACAGCAAAATTTGCAGGCCAATCTCCTTGCAACGATTGCGCATGCTCAGTCATTCCTTGATGCGCCTAAACACATGTCCCTTGGTGTGGCCGCCGAAGAAGCCATTCGCTCTAAAATTTCTAATGTCAAAGTTGTTGCCCCTAAATTTGTTGTGCTTTTGAATGCACTGAATAAAACGGGTGCTGGCGAGACGTTCGTGGCGCTGCGTAATCTTTTGGGTGATCTGGCGCTACGTCTTTTGGATCAAGTTGAAAAAGCCTCCATGGAAAGCCCTCCCTACGCTATAAAAGACAAATCCTTTAACTGGTGGGATGGCAATCCAGGCGCTATTTACACAGCCCTTGGTGTACGGGATATGGATGATCTGCAACGCTATTTTGCTTTACAGCGCGACCGCATGCGGCATTGGGCCATGGATTTTGCAAAGTACCTTGTGGACTTTTTATCCTCGGATATTATGGCCGAAGCCCAGTTTAATCGTAATCTTGTGGATCGTTGGCGACGTATTATTCAGCAGATCATGATGGCAGATCAAAAAAATCCGAATAACTCGATTACAAACCTTGAAACGACACTGGTTGACTTGAATCAACTCGACTACAAACAGGGGCTTGCTGATCTGAGCCTGGAAGGGATTCGCGAATCGTCAGGTGATTTCTTTTTAGCCGTGAAAAGTAGGATCCGGCGTGAACTCCGCGCACGCTGTGAGACATTAATGCGCACGCGAAGCATTGATAATTATAATAAGCTTGTTGATTTCTTCCGTAGCCATCTCAAGGACAAATTTCCCTTTGTTGGCACGAATCTTAATGCGAATCAAGGCGAAGCTGAACCCGAGGATATTCGCGAATTCTTTAAAATGTACAAAGAATTTGGTGACAAACCCACCGTTATTCTATCTCAGATTGCAGAACTTGGCCACATGGCCTCCCATCCTCTTTCATTTTTAAAATCCATGGAGAAGGTGAAAGATTTTTTTGCTGAATTTTTAGCAACCCCTGCAGATAATGATGTGCCCTCATTCGACTTCACCGTGGATTTCCGTATTCACAGAAAAAAAGAACAGTTCGCAAATTATATTGTGGACTGGACGTTTAAACCTAATGATGATCGCTCTATTAGCAACCATGAAAAAGACAGAAGTGGTCGATGGACGTTTGGCGACCCTGTGGAATTTAGTTTCCGCTGGCCTGAGAATGTGGGTGTTGCCCCCACATTGGACGAAGGTCAAAAATATATGAATGTCACGGATCAAACAGCCACCTTTACATTCTCCAGCCGCTGGTCACTTTTATGGATGCTGCGCGTGTATGCGCAAGCAAAACCCTCTGCCACAGAACCAACGCCCTATATGCTGAAGTTTGTCATCCCTCTAGGCCCAACGAAAAAAGCTATTACTTATAACAGAATTACTTTTCGAGCCCCTGCAAAAGGAAAGGCCCCCGGCCGCATTATGGACGTGCCTGTTTTCCCAACAAATGCGCCCCCCTTATCGGATGCTATTAAAGATCTCGCCAATGAGGCCGTGCTAACACGCGGAAAAATCATTCCAAAAATAGAAGATAAAAAAGAAGAACCCGCACCCGAGGAAGAGGAGAATAAGGATAAAAAAGAGGAAGCCCCCCCTGAGGAAGACAAAGCCCCCGAGGAGGAGAAAAAAGAAGAATAGAAAAAGCTAATTTTTCCCACAGGAGATAAGTGTTACAATAATTTGGTTCGCATCGCAATAATGTGTAATTTTCTCCAAAAGATCCTTAGGGAAAATTTTTGGAAAGCTCCTCAAAGTTCTGAATCGTTGGTTCATTATCTATGCGCCTTACAGTATATATAATAGAACAGGGATAGTGAAGACACATTGTTTGAAAGGGCATATACGTTTCTTGATTAAACCCAAAAATATTTCTGTGCAACCGCATATGAAGCTTTCGAAACTCACGGTAGTCATCTGCGTAAGCATTAAATTTTTCAAGATCCAAACTTATCAGAGCTTTTTTATCCGTCGGATACCCACATTGCTCCATTGTTTTTAAAATGGCCTCAAGATTTTTTGCATGAGGATGTTCTGAGTTTTTGAAAATCTCTTGAACAATTGAAAGATTGTTGGAAAATACAAACGTATGAAAAAGCGTCGCCAGAACGCCCTTGTCTTCTTCGATCTTTTTAGAAGTTTCGATGAGGAATTTTTTCATATCCTCTTTCTTTTCTTCTGAAAGCTTTGATTCTAAATCTTTTTTATAGATTCTCAACTGACTCAAAGGTTTTTTCATTGCGTTAGCATCTTTATCAAATTGATTATTGATTTTTTCTATATGTTTTTTAATTAATTTTTCTTGATCCTCCTTTTCCTCCATTGAAAAAGTCTTTGTGATAAAAATCACTTGCATAAGAAAAACAAGCATTAAAAATAATTTTGCCATAAAAGCCCTTAAAATTGCTGCTAAACGTCCCCACACTCTAAAGAAGATCAAAAAAAATAAAAAGTGATTTTTCGTTTTTATATGCGTTTTCACATTTATATGCGTTTACACATTTATATGCGTTTACACATTATTTGAGCGATTTTTGGCTGTTTTGAGGCTATAATTGTTGGAAAAACACGCTATTTTTGGAAAAAGACGCTGGATCCTATGAAAAAAGTGATTTTTCCCACATTTTTGCAGAATTTTTTGGATTTTTTCACGAAAAGAGTTGTATTTTTGCCTCGTTCGAGCATAATCGCACCATTTTTTCTCTGTTTTGACACGAAATTTTAGATTTTTGAGCCTTTTTCTTCACTATTTTGCCAAAAAGCCCTAAAAATTGCTGTTAAATGCTTCCACTCTAAAAAAATCAAAAAAAATGAAAGCTGATTTTTCGCTTTTATGGAGCTTTTTTGAGGATAACGCGCAACTACTGTTGATTTTTCCGATAATTTTCATGAAATTTCAGATTTTTTAGGCAAAATTGGAGTATTTTTTGTGGGTTTTCATGAAAATTCGGTAATTTTTCACGAAAAAAAGAAAAAATTTTGCTTTTTTTGTCTATTTTTTGCTTTTTTGAAAGATTTTTCTTGATTTTTTAACGCAATCTTAACTTTTGAGGCCTAATCTGAAGGTAATTGAAGCAATTGCGAGCTTTTTGGGCGGTTTTT
>JAKBAR010000064.1 GCA_021808925.1 Pseudomonadota bacterium
TCTGCTTCAACATCCTCTGGGGTATAGCCTACGAGGTTAAACGCTTTGTACATGACTTCGGGGAGGTGGTTGCGAATTGCACCGGAACAAAGCTCTACGCCGTTACACACGATATCATATTGATACGCTTTGATCGTTAGTGGATCTTGCGTATTCAACGCTTCAAGGCCGCCTTGGGGCATGGAAAAGGGATTGTGCGAAAAGTCAATTTTGCCTGTATCCTCATCCATTTCATACATTGGATAATCAACGACCCAGCAAAAGCGAAAAGCATTTTTTTCCGTAAGATCAAGATCTGCACCAAGTTTTGTGCGCAAAAAGCCCGCATACTTCCATGCATTTTTATGGCAAATAAAGAAAACAGAATCACCTTCACCCACATTCGCCGTTGTTTTAAGGTCTTGGAGCTGTTCATTGGAGAGAAATTTAACAATGGGTCCCTTGGCCTCTGCTTCGGCAAAAGTAATATACCCAAGACCGGGAAGCCCTTGATCCTTGGCCCAATTATTTAAGTCATCAAAAAATTTTCGTGATTTCGAAGCACATCCTGGTCCTGGAATAGCGCGTACAACTGCCCCCTGATGAATCGCGTCTTTAAACGCGGCAAACTCGCTGGCGGCAAAAATATCCGTAACATCCGCAATCAAAAGAGGGTTGCGCAAATCGGGCTTATCAGAACCGTATTTGAGCATCGCCTCATGAAAAGGAATACGCGCATAAGGATAATCATCGACAGTCGCATCTTTTGCAAATTCTTTGAACACACCCGTAAGCACGGGGCCAATCGCATTAAAAACATCCTCTTGGGTTACAAAAGACATTTCCATATCGAGTTGATAAAACTCGCCGGGAGAGCGGTCGGCGCGGCCATCCTCGTCACGAAAGCACGGTGCAATTTGAAAATAACGATCGAACCCTGCCACCATCAAAAGCTGTTTAAACATTTGAGGCGCTTGGGGCAGCGCATAAAAATGTCCTGGATGAACACGGCTGGGCACTAAATAATCCCGCGCGCCCTCAGGCGAAGACGCCGTAAGAATAGGGGTTTGAAACTCAGTAAATCCTTGCTCGATCATGCGACGGCGAATACTTGCAATAACGTGAGCGCGCAGGACGATATTTTTATGTAATTTCTCGCGGCGCAGATCTAAAAAGCGATAAGTCAGGCGTGTTTCCTCAGGGAAATCCACATCCAAATTAACAGGCAGCGGCAGCGTTTCAGACCGTGATAGTACATTTACATTTTTAATCGCAATCTCAATATCACCCGTTGTCATTTTTGCATTACGCGTCTCTGGGCTTCTCGCCACAACAACGCCGTCAATACAGACAACACTCTCGTTGGACAGTTTATCAAGAATATCAAAGGCCTCTAAGTCACTCTCGACAACGCATTGTGTAATGCCATAATGATCGCGCAGATCAATAAACAAAAGCTGGCCATGATCGCGTTTGCGGTGAATCCATCCAGACAGACGAATAGTAGTATCAACGTGCTGAAGTGTGAGCTCACCACAGGTATGGGTGCGATAAAGGTGCGTCATAGTTTTTGATAGTTGAGAATAAGTTAACCGTGCTTTTATTTATAAGCCAGTCGAGGAAAAAGCAGCAAGGCTTTTATCTCTTGCTGCCATCAAAAACATCAAAAAAACTATTTTTACTTTATCATTTTTCACTCAATATTGAACTTAACATTCATTTGAAAAACGCCAATCTTAATAGGGCCTTTGAGGCGCTCCATCCCCCAGCGACTCCCCTCACCTCCCGATTGATCTTGGGAGATAATGCTCACTGGCTCTTTCTGCTCTGTGCTACGCAAGTCTTTTATTTTGACATTCATGCCCTCAGCTAACTGCTTTGCCAAAACATTTGCTTTTTTCAACGCTTCCCCAAAAAGATCTTGTTCAACCTTGAGCTGGTTTTTGAGATAATAAAGGGGGCCTTCACCCTCACTCCAGCGGTCTGTATGAGAGAGAATAATGCCTTCCTTAATCAGATTATCCTGCTCTTGAACGGCAGCAATAACACCATCGACATTGGGTGTCGAAACTTTAATGGTTGATTTCAGAATATAGCGGGAATTTTCAGGAAGCTTTTGCACATCCGCATGCCCCCATTCCCGTGCAAATTGGTCAGTAATTTGGGGGCCCTTAACTTGAATTTCATCATCCTTAAAGCCGCGTTGCTTCAAGAATGCAACAATGGCATCTCTATCCTTCACGTACTTCTCTTGAAGAATTTTAATGTCATTTCCTGTATTTTGAAAGCTAAGATTCCAAATGGCGTAGTCAGCTTTTTCTTCCTTTTCAACAGCGACATTGACATTGATGAAGCGGTCATTTGTGGCTGGCGATTTTAAGGATTCAGCAATAAAATAGCCTGCAAGAGCTGGCCCCGCCATAATCAAAAGGCCAAGGACAAGTGTGCGTACACAGCATTTTTTCTTTTTACAACAACAATGTCCTGCAGGGCACTTGCATTCAGGGCACATCCCCTTTGCGCATGTACACTCTGACATGGCGCATCCGCACTCTTTGCATTTTTTCTCCATAAAATAACTCCTGATTTAATCGTACTTCACTAGTAGAGTAGATCAAAAAAGTTAATTTTTCGTTAAGTTTTTATTTTTTTCCTCTTCTTCTTTTTTCTTTCTCAAAAATTCAATGCGATAAGGATGCTTTGCGAGGCTTTTTATGAAAAGTTCCCCGATTCTTTTCATCTTTTCCTTGTTTCTCTCAAGCTGCTCCTCCTTGGAAAGCTGGTTATAGGGGGTTTCAGGTGTTTTTTCGTGCAGGTAATCAAAGGCCTTAAGCCACTCCTGTGAGGTTTTATTTTGAGTCGTTTTTGTTTGTTTGGTGATTTTATTAGGTTTAAAATTTTTCTTCTTAAGAGGAGAGTACTTCCCTGGTGTAGGGGGGCACTCAGGCTTTTTCTTTTCCTCATCAGGCGTGTGATAGCCAGGATCGTCGTTGAGAACCTCTGAAGCCATACATGGGGCTGCGAGGAGGAGCATAAGCGTATAGAAAATTTTCATAAAGACTCTCTTTTACTATAAGTTAATGGATTAGACTACAGATAGTAAAAGTTAGTATTCATTCAATCAAATATTTTTATTTTCCTTAATTAATATGATTATTATATTAAATTATTTCATTAATTCTTTTAAATTTTTAAAAAACTCCAAACTTTCGGGATTTAAAAAAGCCTCTTCATTATCAATCGCATGACCAAGGAAAATACTTTTAACCGCTATTTCTGCAATTTTATTATTTTTTGTCCGTGGAATATCCGGCACCTGAATAATTTTAGCAGGAACGTGACGAGGTGTTGTTTGGGTGCGAATGTGGTGTTTTATTTGATCAATACGCTCGTCTGTAAGTGTCAGACCTTCTTTGAGCCTAAGGAATAAAAGAATACGCTCATCCCCCTCAAAAGGCTGCCCCACAGCTAATGCTTCGACAACATCATCGAGTGTTTCAACCTGACGATAAATTTCTGCTGTACCAATCCGCACACCTCCAGGATTAAGAATAGCATCTGAACGTCCACTAATGATAAAACCGCCGTGCTCTGTCTTTTCAATATAATCACCATGGTGCCAAGCATGTTCAAAGCGCGCAAAGTACGTATTATGATAGCGCGTACCTTTTGAGTCATTCCAAAAACAAAGAGGGCGACTTGGGAAAGCATTGCGACAGACAAGCTCTCCTTGTTCGCCGACAACGGCAGGTGTTCCATCAACTTTAAAGACATCCACATCAAGGCCAAGACCAGCTGTTTGAATTTCTCCACGGTAAACGGGGCTTATGGGATTGCCCAATACAAAGCAAGAAATAATATCTGTTCCCCCAGAAATTGATGCAAGGCATAGATCTTTTTTAACAAAGCTATAGACATAGTCGAAAGTAGACGGCATCAAAGGTGATCCTGTTGATGTGATCATTCGCAGCGATGGAAGAGTATATTTTTCCTTTATATTGATATGATTTTTAGAAAGGCTATCGAGATATTTTGCGGAGGTGCCAAACAATTTAACATTATTTTTCTCTGCAAGCTCAAAAAGATAATCCATATGCGGATATGTTGGAGCGCCATCATACAGCAAAAGAGATGCTTCACTTGCAAGGCACGAGACAAGCCAATGCCACATCATCCAACTACAGGTTGTAAAATAAAAAATAACATCATCCGGCTTGATATCACAGTGAAGCTGATGTTCTTTCATGTGCTGGAGAAGCGTGCCCCCCGCACTATGCACAATGCACTTTGGTACACCCGTTGTCCCAGAAGAATACAAAATATAAAGAGGGTGATTAAAGGGATAACGTTTAAAGGTAATCTCTTTGGCTGGAAAGTTTTTGATAATATCCTGCCACAGGTGAATGTGAACTTTATCCTTCGTATTTTTAAAATCTATGTCATTATTTTTGACATAAGGGATAAGAATAATATGCTCAATGCTTGGAATTGCCTCAAGTATTTCAGGAATTTTTGACAAAACATCAAAAATCTTTCCATTATAATAGTACCCATCCGTAATAAAAAGAATCCGCGGACTAATTTGTCCAAACCGATCAATAAGCGCTGAGGCGCCAAAATCGGGTGAACAGGTTGACCAAATAGCCCCGTGTGTGGTGGCTGCAAGCATTCCTATAATCGTTTCGGGGATATTGGGCAGATAGCATCCCACAGGCTCATTTTCTTCGATACCCAAGGATTTTAAAAATTGCTCTAGAGCACTCACCTCATTATAAAGTGTACGGTAAGAGAGTGTGCGGTGCATGTGATCTTCACAGTAAAAAGTAATTGCTGTCGCATCATCCCGTCGCCTTAAAAGGTTTTCCGCAAAATTAAGCTTCGCGTCCTTGAAAAACACAGCCTTCTCAACATCTTCTTTATGTTCAATTGTAAAGGTTTCAGGGGCATCGCCTATGATTCTGCAAAAATTCCAAACAGATTGCCAAAACGCTTCGATATCATCAATCGACCACGCGTAGAGTTCTTTGTAGTCAGATTTTCCAACACTTTTCATAAAATTGCTCAAAAGTGTCTGCTCAATATAAGCAGAAGAGGGTGACCACAACAGGACCGAGCGGTCAGAGGGGGATGAGATTTCTGTCAAAGGGGATATCCAAAAACGTCTTAGTTAATTACTATTTTAGTTAAAATGAATCCTCACAAGGGGTCAAGGCTCTTATCACTGTGCTGTGTAAAAAGTGATTTTTTTCCACGTGATTTAAAAGATTTTATTTCACAAAAAGGCAAACCCGTTTTGCGTTGATTTTGATGAATATTTTAGATGTTTTGCATCGAAAATTTTGGAAAAAAGCACATCATTTAGTGGAAACAAGCGGCGGGAAGTCTCCTTTTTCAATGGAAATCCCCCGCTACGGCCTTAGACAGATAAAATCAGATTTTTCTGTAAAAAAATATTAAAAAATCCCTCTTTTTCTGTATTTTTCATGGATATTGTGCTCATTCCTATGAAAAAAGCGATTTTTCGCCCATTTTTTCGTGGTATTTTCCACTTTGAAGCTATAATTGTTAGGAAAAACACGCTGAATCCTATGAAAAAAGCGATTTTTACCACTTTTTTTCCCATCATTGAGGCGA
>JAKBAR010000065.1 GCA_021808925.1 Pseudomonadota bacterium
AGAGTAACATCAATATCTACATCACCATCTTTTTTAATATTAATTGAGTCCATACCAGATCTTAAAATAACTAATATTTGTTCTGGTTTTAAAATTTTTTGTCCGTTTATTTCTGTTTCTGTAAGATCTTGAACATTTTTAAGTGCGCTTGCAAAAGCGTCACTATTCAATGCAAAAATTAATCTTTCTGCAGCTTTTTTATACTTTTTTGTATATTTACCATTATCACCATCAAAGTTTCTCATCTTATGAATCTGTAAAACCAGAGGTTGATCTCCTAGATTAATTTCTGTACTGTTTTTTAGATCATCGCCACTCTCTCGACTTAAAACTTCAGAATATTTCTCCCGACAACATTTCTTATCATCATAGGTTACAAACGACGTTTCATCAGCAGCTTTAGTTGACAATCCAGTAACAACGAAACATATAGCCAGTAAAATTTTTAAGGTATTGATTTTCATGTTTATTTCCTTAATTTCCTTAAAATTATTTGGAACACAAAAAAATAAATCACAAACAACACCTAAAAACAAGTAGGAAAAAATTTACGCAACCTGAAAAGGCAAACTGCGTCCTTCAATTCCTAAACTTTTCCTCTCGGAACCGAAGGTTTTTGAGAAACACCCTGCGTCCCTAAGCCGCAACGGGAAACCGCTGTTTCCAAGTTGGCCCCCTGTTAAGGAAGCCCCGATTTTCGGTCAAGTTTCACTTTTGTTCTTCTCACACTGGAAATTTCTCAATCACATTTTCATAACTTTCTTGCGCATCCCCAATTGATAATTTTGAGTAAATCTCAAGGGATTGGCGGCTTTCATGGCCAGAATAAGGTTGGATCAGAGCATCTTCTATGCCTTGTTTTTTAAGCCAAGTAAATAAAAAGTGCCTAAACTTATGGGGAGAAATCGTATGTTTCATCCCCGCTGCTTTTGAATAAATTGCCAATATTTTTCGAATTCCACGATCCGTATAGGGTTTTTTCCATGAAGATTCAAATAGGTATTTTCCCCCTTTTTTGGTAACAGATTGGGCGTGAATGGCCAAAACTTCTTTAAATGACTCTGGAAACGGAACTATTCTATCTTTTTTTCCTTTCCCCTGATTGATTCGAATTTGACACCGATCAAAATCAACATCCGATATCAATATTCGAACAAGCTCGGATACACGAACACCTGTATAGAGTAATGTCTTGGTGATAATGACGTTTTGCATTTTTCGTGATTGCCAAACGACAGCATAATATTTTTTTACCTCTTCTTCAGTGGGTACATAGGGAAGTCCCTTAGGTTGTTTGTTTGGCTCAATTTCAAGCTCAAATCTCACATAGCGAAACAACTCGCGCAAATAATTATAATCAGGATTTTCTTTAGTCAAAAGCTTAACAACCTGCTTTGCTTTTTCTCGAATAGGCGTTCTTGTCATCATAATATCATTCATGCAATTTTCTCTTTGTAACGATGGGTTTCAATGTTTATCCGCTTGTTCATGTCAAGGGACAACAAACCATATGGGTTGATATGGAGATGGAATAAAGGCGAGAGTGCCCTCATATCTTCAGCTTTTAAGATCAACATCCATTTGGGATCCGATAATGCTGTTTGAATCAGGATGGTATTAATGTAGACCATGCACACTTGCAGCAGGTGCAGACATAGAAGTGAGAGCTCTTGATCATTTGTATTGTTTGTGGAGATTTCGCCAAGGCGTCCATAGAAGATGAATCCCATAATGCCATTCACACGCTCCACTACATTTAAGGCGTCATTGATGTCGATGCGAAGCTCTTCAAAGTTTAAGTAACGACACAAGAAAATTGTCCTTGAGGCTTTGCCAATTTCCATAAGAGCTTGATAAACAGGGTTGGATTTGTTGTCAGCACTGAGGCGTCTCATCAACACGTCCGGTTCCACAGTGCGCATTTTAAGGGCGGCAGCATGACGGACAATCTCTCTATAATAGGAACGAATCTTATTCCACTGAATGGGTTCAGACGCAAGCGCATCGGTCAAATTTGGGTATTCATCTTTTTTTCTTCGTGATGAGCAATACAGTTTTTGTTTGTTAATATTTTTAATACGGGGCAGCAGATCAAACCGAAAGACTTCGCTGAAGGCAAATCCAATACAACTTTGACCATGGGTATCTACACTAATTTCACAGACATCCATCAACGTATCATGATGCAATACGCCATGGATCATTGCCCCCACTTCGGAAGAAGTGCAAGTTTTAATCATTGAATGGATGCAAAGTCCTTTTTTATCGACATGCCAATAGATCATGACACCACGACCACCATAACGGGCGTGCCATTCTACCAAAAGGTTTTGATCCCACACCGCTATCTTCTTTGAATCTGCAGCACAGGATGTGGTTCCATTCCCCCATATATGGGACTCTCTAATAAGATTAATAGCATTTACCACTTCTTGAATTGAAAGCCTGACATTCCGGCAATTTATAAAGCGGCGTTTCACATAACGAAGGCTGTCATAGCTTTCTTGATTTTCACCAGGGCCACTCATCCGTTTGAGACCCGTATTGCTACCAAGGCCAAATACGCATAATAACAACCGTTTGGTGAGTACATCTTCATTTATGGATTCACGCGTTGAGGCACTTTCAAGGCATTTGGTAAACCCAATTCTAAAATCAGCTTCTTTGATAATGTCTATCAAGTCCAAATTCGGCCAGAGCTTTGCTATTTCCAGCTTTAGAAACTCTATATTTTGTGGTTCACGTTGTGGATCAAAGGGAGTTATCTTAATGGCCCCTCTTTTTTTGCGATCTTTAATGACAACTTTTGGATTCGTTAGAATTGATTCATTTAATTTGTGTAGTTGCCCATCAAGAGTCTGTCGAAGGCCTCCGATAAATTCCTCTACGTCTTTTGGAAGACCAAGAAGGTTAAAATAATAATCTTCGTTTTCATCAAAATCACGTGGCATATCTTCATTTGGGTTGCGATAGCGAAAGGCCTTCTTTACCCATATATTTTTAACAGAAAGCTCGGTTTCAAGACGTTCAAACAATGCCAACTCAAAGGCATACCAGTTAATGCGTATTTTAGTTGGATGCTTGGTCTTAACGGTAACAAATGGCAACCAACTATCAGGAATAATATTTTTTAACAGGATAGGGTTGTAGAGCCTCTGTTTTAAAGAAATGGTCTTTTCGCCAGTCTCATCGGCATTCATATCTTTGAGAAAATTGATAACTCTGAGAATCTTCCATAACTGGGGTTCAGCACCAAAATCAAGTGTATTAATCAAAATCCAAATAATCCGGCGATTATTATGGGAATAGAGCGAAAGTGCTTTTGCCTTTACTTGGTTTCGGTACCATTGACCATCTTCACCAAGGTCTATGACAATTTCAGTTAAGCGATCTTTTGAGATTTCGGGATAGATAGTTTCTTTAATCACGCCGTCCGGATGGTCGATGGATTGTTTTGCCAGCGCTAAAAGCGTTCCCATCTTTCCTTTCACCCGTTTGTTATCTAATTGCAACGCACGATCAACAGAACGTTCAGCTCTGCTGAGGATGCGCTGGAGAAGCTTCAGAAGCAAGTCTGTAAGGGTGTCGGTCATCCGTTGTTGTTGGATTATACAAAAGATAGAGAGGTACGCATAACGGATGGTTTCTTTATGATCTCGAATATGACTTGGAGATTCGACCAGAACGCGCTCATGATATTTTTCGAACAGTTTACGAGAACCAAAAGACTCAATGGTCTTTGGGACATTTATGGCGTTAAGCTCTTTATATTTTTGAATTTCATACAAAATGGAGTCAATTTTGAGGTGAGCTTTTTCCTCTTTAAGATGCCCTAACCTGAGGGGCTTTCTAATGGGTTGCATGAAAGAAACGATCTTTTCACTTTTGGTAGGTAATTCACCATCTTTAGCTTCATCTAGCTTTTCGTCTTTGACAAGTTGCTCTAGATCTTTTTTTATTTCAGGTGTAAGGGATCGTTCAATTTTTTTAAAAAGTTCAGCTTCAAATTGATTGTGCGCTGTCGTTAAAAAATAATCTAACTGGATGGGGGTGCAAGGCTCGATCTTTTGATTTTTTAGGTAGGCATAAGATTGTTCCGTAGCTTGATCCCATTTTGGGGCCAAGGGAAAAATGATTTTTTTACAATAATCAATAAAATCATATAAATGAGAAGACTTGTTAAAAGTTTCGAATTGTAAAAAAATACGAATCTCATTTTTAAATCTTCTGACAGTTTTTGAAGAGTCGAGTGTTTTTCCTAAAATATAAATATGATCTAATTCTTCCAAGCTTAAACGGGTGCAGATTTTAGGAATTAAATTGATACAATGTTTGTCATCGGCACTTGGAAATCTCCCGAACTGTTGAAAAAAGATAAGCAAAACGCCAAAAATAACTTGAGTTTCATAATTTTGTTTGGATTTGATCAAATTCAGCGTTTCAGGAGATAAATCTAATATTTCTTTATTCATGTGGTTTAAGATTGTTAGGAATAAAGGGGATAGCGCCGGCTTCCAAGGCTGCCAGCTGCATTTCATAAGGGGCCGTACGTACATCGACGATATATCCGTCAAAGGATACCATCCAGACGAGAGGATTATCCAGAACCTTACTCGGGAGGCACCAGTTGGGGTCCATCTGGTATATATCAAACATGTCCCTGATTGACTTGCTTTTAGCACTAATTGTATTTAGGGCTAAATCAAACCATGCACATAGTTCTTTAGAAGTAAGGTGTGGCGATTGGCTCTTATCGAATAAAAAGTTAACCATACCCAAGGCATGTATGATGCCGGCTGCCCATGTTTTTGTGTGGCCTGATAATAGGGGGGAAGGTCTCTTGCGTGCGATTTTAGCTGCAAGCTCAACACTTAAGTTCAAATATTCCTCATTGAGCCTTTCTTTACATAAAGTTGCCAGAATGTTGCATATGTCGCCAAAAGGATTCTTAACGCTATCTGGTACCTTTGGGAGCTTGATGTTTTGCATGGTTTGAATTTCCTTTTTGAGGAGTCTTTATAAAGTTCTTATAATCGCTATTATCGGTACTTGTAGGGACAATAAAATGATAATGGGGGGTCAAATCATGAAAATATACGGGTAAAATGACGCACGTTCCTCATGCTCATTAAAAATCAGAACTTTTATAGTAAGGGAGGGTAAACACAATAAAATATATAAAATTTTAGCATTTAAGAGAAAAATAATTTATTTTGTGAAACTTGACCGAAAATCGGGGCTTCCTTAACAGGGGGCCAAGTTCTTGAAAACCCTTCTTGAAACCGCAATCTCGATTGATCAAACGGTGATAGGTTTTGAGAATGTCACGGTAGGCGATTTGTGACGTATAATATACCTTATCCTTCTCAAACATGACCCCAAGGAAAAACAGCACCATGGAA
>JAKBAR010000020.1 GCA_021808925.1 Pseudomonadota bacterium
TGCGCCCAACCCCCAAGAAAGACTGGGGACGGTGGGCCGCCCCGCCCTAGGGCCACCTAGGGTGGTAGGGTGGGGGTGCGAAAATTAACTTTTTGTTAAGGTGTGTGAATAAAAGGTTAATGTTTTAGGCTCATAATTTGAGAAAAAGCTGCTCACTTCGTTTTTTTCAAGAGCGATCAAAAGAAAAAATCTTTCGCCCTTTGAAGAAAATTTAAGGCGTCTTGCCATTTAACGCAGCGATCAGCGCGTTTTTTTCGCCGAAAAAGACCGTTTCAACGCATAAAATCGCCAAAAAACCGCTCATAAACCCAAAAAATGGCGTTATATCCAGGAAAATTAGCGCTAAAATCCTAAAAATGAGCCTAATATTGTGCATAATGCGTTAAAAAAGCTATTTTTTGCCCGAAAAACAGAGAAAATAGCAAAAAAAATAGGATTTTCCAAGGAAAATCTAGGGGCGCGCTGATAAGAGAAATTTTTAAACAAAACCTTCGCAAAAACGCAACTTACCCCCTCTTTTTCATCGATTTTTGTGAAAAATTCAAAAAATAAACATAAAAATCATGAAAAACCACAAAATCTCCGTCAAAAAAGGGAAAATTCCTGCGAAATGCCACTAAAATACTCAAAAACCACAAATATCGGTCAAAAAAGCGCCCTTTTCATCAAAGTTTTAAGAAAAAATGCACCTTTTTTTCACCTTAGCTATAGGGAAACTTTTTGGGATTTTTAAATTATACCCCCTCTTACTTCCTATTCAATTATGTGAAACTGGGCGCAATCTCCTGGCAAAAGCTATAAAAATAAACGACGTAGCGCCCTCATTAACGGATTATTAAAAAGAACATTGCTCAGCCATTCAGGCATGCCTGTGATGAGCAAAAGAGGCGACGTTGATTCTTCCTCAGGATGACGATGAAAATTTGTTACGCCAAAAAGATTACGCAGCTCGTTTTTTTTAATAATCGTCGTTTTTTCAGGATGTTGTGCGGCTACAACACTCAGCAAGGATTGATCATGTTGATGAAACTCAAAATCACTTTCTTGCTTATCTTTTTCAAAGGGGGCGTCTGTCAAAAGATTTTGTTGCGTACAAAGATCCAACCATTTTTTCACAAAAGCACGGTTTTCCGCTGTGTTGCGAAAGGCCATAAAAAACGCCCATAGGTTTTGCGCACTTAAAATAGTTTCATTATGATCAATATCAAGAGCTATCTGTGCTTCTTTTTTAAGGTGACGGCGCAAGGGAACGGGCTTCCCCTGCCCCACAAACACACGGTCATGCGTTTTAAGCTCCTCTAGAATCTTCGTAAGCGGTTGTGTCAAAATCACACCCGAATCGGCATAAAGGATAAGCGCACCCTCAGGATACATCGCCATGGTTTTTAAAATAAAATAAGGCTTCCACAGCCAATATCCCGCCCCGCGTTTTTGCTCTAAAATGCCTTTATGCTGTTGATAAAAGGTTGCCTCCATATGATGGCGACGATAGGTATGAATCGCATCAATCCCACGATTAATCGCACTAACATCCAAGGCATTTTGATTTTTGAAAAAAACCGGATGACCATCCGCATAGGAGAGCATCACAACAAGGGGGCGCATTGTATGCGTTTTATCAAAGGCTTCGGGCGCTGTGGTTGGCGTCAACGGCGATGACGCAGGGTCGATACGGACTAAAACCCACAAAAAAATGAACAATAAAACCGCACAAGCTGTTCCAAGAATTTTAAGGATCATCTCGGTCTCCACAAGCTTTTTATCTTAATAACACTGTTTAAAAAAAACACAATTGCGGTTTGGTGCCCTCGGGGAGAGTCGAACTCCCACATCCTCACAGATAACAGATTTTGAGTCTGCCGCGTCTACCGGTTCCGCCACAAGGGCAACTTAGCGGTACTATAACCACAAAATGATGCGTTGGCTAGAACATTTTCGATAGAATCTTTGAAGGAATTGTTTTAAGGAGTCTTCTTCACTTTTTCTTAATTATTTTTCAATTATAATTTCTTACATCAGAACCCATATTTTAAAATTCTACGATGACGAAGTTCTTATTCTTACTCACAATTCTTCTTCTCACTCAGCCTGCGCTGACGAGTGAAATTAATGACAAAGAAAAAATTTCTGAGAATGAAAATAAAATTGAAAATAAAATTAATGAAATTAACGTTGAGAAAAAAGAAATCAAACCTTTTTTCGCGAAAGATCGCCTGAAGTTTATTCAACACCTGTTTGCAGAAAATAATGACCTAACGATGACAACGCCCCTTGGCGATATTTTGTATAAAACACTTTACCTCAAAGACCTCGCCTTTATTCGCCAAGAGATTGAAAATACGACAGAATCAGGGTGGATGGCGCGTAATAAAAAATGGGTATTACGTGAGCTTAATGATCTTGACACGTTTGTCAAAAAATATATGGCTGATGACATGTCTTTGGCCGATTATGCCTTGATCGGCTACTTTTGGGCGGAGATTTTGAGTGGCGGCACCCTTACCGAACATGATCTTTTTTGGAAAAAACCCCTGAATGAACAATCTGAGTTTCAGCAAAAGCATGGTTATCCTATGCGCGCGATCAGTGGAAAAAGTATTCTAAAGCCGCTGTGATCCTCGCTCCTCATATTTCCAAGACGGGCGGTGTGGCTGTGGGGACGTGGGATGATGCCCTTGGTTTTTGGGTCAATGAAGAGGAAGGAAAGGCCAGTGCTGTGTGGTTTTTAGCTGTGGGCACTGATTATATGCAGATCTTTGACTATTTAAGAGAAAAACGCCCCAGGGATGGTTTTAAACACGATGTCGAGCATTGGGAACGTGCTGAGTATGAAAAATATCCTCAGCGTCTTCCAAAAGTTGCCTTTTTTAAAAATCACTTACGTGAAAAAATAACGGATGAGACGGAAAAGAAACTCGCAAGTCTTGCCTTTTTCTATCTTTTTCATGAGCGTCAGGCGTCCTATGACACGATCAAAGATAAACTGACAGAAATGATCAGTAATTTTAAAGAAGAACCCAAAAGGCTCTATCAAATATCCACGGATAATTATTTTTATAAATACAATGGCTATCCACAAGATTTCGACAGCATTGAAATGCTTGAGGTCGATATCAAAAATGCCAAAAGTTGCGGCATCACCATTGAGGGCAAAGATGCGCGTGAACAGAAAAAGAATTTTGTGGATACCCTTTATGCGGGGTATGCGCTTTTATTAAAATACGCCGATGCCTATGATAATTATACACCGCTGGAGGAAAAACGCTCAAACAACAAAATAGAGTAACAGACGAACTTTATTTCTGAGAAAGCCTGTGATATCGTGTCACAGCTTTTCTTTTTTGATTGTGATCTATGCGCCTTGACCTTGTGACCCAAACAAAACCTGATTATCGCTTGCTCAGCAATAGCTTGCGTGTTTTATCGATGGATATGGTGGAGCATGCAAATTCAGGGCATCCAGGGCTTCCCATGGGTATGGCTGATGTCGCCACTATTTTATTTCAAGATTATTTAAAATTTGATCCGAGCCACCCTGATTGGTTGGATCGTGATCGCTTTGTTCTTTCCGCAGGACACGGCTCTGCCCTTCTCTATTCTCTCCTTTATATGTGTGGTTACCCTAAAATGGCCATTGATGAGATCAAGCGCTTTCGCCAACTTGGAAGCCTCACACCCGGTCACCCTGAATACGGTCACACGCCCGGCGTTGAAACGACCACGGGCCCCCTGGGTCAAGGCTTTGCCAATGCTGTGGGCATGGCCTTAGCGGAACGGATGTTAAACGCACGCTATGGGGATGATCTTATTAATCATTATACGTATGTTATTGCGAGTGACGGTGATCTTATGGAGGGTATTTCCCACGAGGCACTGTCTTTTGCGGGGCATTATCAACTGAGCAAGCTCATTGTTTTTTTTGACGATAATAATATTAGTATCGATGGCAAAACGGATCTCACAGTTTCTGATAATCAGCTTCAACGTTTTAGTGCCTCCCATTGGCATGTCCAGGCGATTGATGGCCACGACTTTGACGCCATTCATAGTGCGATCCAAGCAGCACAGCAATCAGACAGGCCGAGCCTTATCGCGTGTCGCACACATATCGCTCAAGGATCGCCGAACAAAGCCAATACATCGCAGGCCCATGGGTCTCCCCTCGGCGCAGATGAGGTGAAAGCCACACGGCATAACCTAGGATGGAAATCGCCTGAATTTGTGATTCCTGAGGATATTTTACTTGATTGGCGCCTTCCCGGTCAAAGGGGCCATAAGCGCTATGAGTCCTGGCGCAAAGAATTTAATAAACTTGATGAAAGCACTCAAAAAAGGCTTTTTGCCACCCCTAAGGATTTTGCAAAAATAATTGCAGCCCCCTTTCAACAACTCAAAGAACAGTTTTTAAAAGATAAACCGTGCCTCGCCACCCGTGTTCTTTCCCAAAAAACCCTCGATGTTGCCGCCGATGTTTTACCTGAACTTGTCGGCGGAAGTGCAGACCTCTCTCCGTCGAATAATACAAAAGCACGCTCTCAAAAGCCTCTAACACCCTTTGATTTTAGTGGCCACTATATTCATTATGGTGTGCGCGAGCATGCTATGGCGGCCATGATGAACGGTATGAGCGTGCACAAAGGCCTTATCCCTTACGGTGGGACATTCCTTGTTTTTAGTGATTATCTCAGGCCAAGTTTGCGTTTATCGGCGCTGATGGAGCAGCCCGTCATTTATGTGCTCACCCACGATTCCATTGGCCTTGGTGAAGATGGCCCCACTCATCAACCTATTGAACATTTAGCAGCCCTTCGTGCCATTCCCAACCTCCATGTTTTTCGCCCCGCCGATGCCATAGAAGTTGTTGAGGCGTGGGAACTGGCGCTCAGTTCCTTTAAAACGCCGTCTGTTTTAGCGCTCACCCGTCAAAATCTTCCCCTACTGCGTGAGAATGTGTCAGAAAATTTATCATCGCGCGGTGGGTATGTTTTAAAATCAACGCCGCAAAAGCGCGATATCACACTCATTGCCTCAGGATCAGAAGTGCATTTGGCCATTGAGGCAGTGGCTCTTTTGGCCGAGAAAAATATTCAAGCAGCCGTTGTCTCCGTGCCGTGCCTTGATCTTTTTAATGCTCAAAATGCATCGTATCAGCAAGACGTCCTTGGCTCTTCTCCCCGTCTTTTTATTGAAGCCGCTCTGCAGGAGAGTTGGTATCGCCATATGCGTCGTAATGAAAAAGGCGAAGGCATGGACGCATTTATCGGCATGCATTCTTTCGGCGCATCAGGCCCCATAAAAGATTTGTTCCAGCATTTTGGAATAACGACCGAAGCAATCTGTGCAAAAGCCGAAGCCCTTTGTTCTCATAAAGCCTAAGAGGACGATGGAAAGACATGGCACTCAGTGATTTTTTCTCAGCAAGCAAAAGCTTTTTGTCTGTTTTTGATATTTTTTTCTACGACGCCACAGGAAAAGAGCGCCCTTTTTGGCAAAAAATCGTTCTCTCTGCACTTTTAGGTTCCCTTGCAATTGTTGCGTATACTCCCCACTCCTTTTCCGTACTTGGCGGACTTATCCCGCTCACCCTCAGTTTAAGCGGCTTTGCTACCCTTTTATTTCAGGAAAAAACGTTCAAAAAAGCATTTTATATCAGTCTTAGTTTTTTCTTTTTTTACTATTTTAGCACTCTTTATTGGGTTGGACATGCCTTTGCCGTTGTTGGGCTCGGATGGCTCTCACCTCTTGCCTATGGAGGCCTTCCTCTCGCGCTAAGTATCCTCCCCATCGCCGCGAGTGTCCTTACCTGGCGCTATACCCAGACACTTTCTAAGACCGCCAGGGCGCTTGCTTTAGTTGCAGCATTGACCATCACTTTTTTACTGCAAATGCTTGGGTCGTTTGCTTTTCCATGGGTGTTACCCGGCTATGTTCTGCCCCTTGAGCTGCAGCAAATGGCGGCTTTTATCGGCATCGAAGGGCTTAGTTTTTTAGTCCTCTTCATCAGTTTTACTCTTTTTGTGCGCACATGGGGTTATACTTTTTTTTCGACAGCGATTCTCGTAGGACTGGCCCTTTGTGGTTATCTCCGCCTTGCTCATGACACCGTTCTCACACCTTATAATTTTAGGATCATTCAACCCAGCATTCAGCAAACAGCAAAATGGGATCCAGAACAAACACAACGCCATCTGCAATTACAAGGCCTTCTATCCCAACTTGATGCGGAAAAGCCTGTGCAGGCGATTTTATGGCCAGAAGCGGCTGTAACTTTTGATTTTTCAAAATACCCGGAAATTCAAAAAATGCTTGGAAATGCTGCCCCCCAAGGAGGATATGTTTTCCTTGGCAGTGTGCGCGAGGACGGTGACTCCCCCCGCAACAGCCTTGTTGCTTTGAATGATAAAGGAGAGATCCAAGCTCTTTATGACAAAAAACATCTTGTCCCTTTTGGCGAATATATTCCTTTTCGTTTTCTTTTTCCGGGGGTCAATAAAATAACGCATGGCGCCAAGGATTTTGTTCCTGGCACAAGGGATAATATCATTGCTATTAAAAATGTCCCCCCGTTTAGGCCTCTCATTTGCTACGAAGCTATTTTTTCACGAGAGATTTTCTCCCCCAAAGACAAAGCTTCTAAAACGCCTGCCCAGTGGCTTTTGAATCTTACGAATGATGCGTGGTACGGCGACTCTTATGGCCCCCATCAACATCTGGGAAATGTGCGTGTGCGCGCTATTGAACAAGGACTCCCCCTTGTGCGTGTTGCCAATAATGGCATTTCGGCCGTGATCGACCCTTATGGACGCATTTTGCATAAACTCGATCTTAATGATATTGGCATTATTGACTTTAGCCTACCAGAGGCCATCGCACCAACATTCTATAGTCTTCATGGGCACTGGGTTGTACCTTGTCTTTTCGCACTTTCCTTGATGATTTTCATCGCTCTCTATAGCCTTAGACAAACCTCACTTTTCAAGAAAAAATAAAATTATTATGTGGCAAGTTATTATTCAAACAAAGCAACCCTACCTCGAAGCGCTCAGTGCTGTGATCGAGGATCATTGTGTAACAACGTCTTGGGTGGAAATTGAAGATCCTAAGGCTGACTGGGACTCTGAGGATTGGTTTGTCGAAGGCCATATGCTTGAGGAACCTAATGAAAAAGATTTGCGCATGCAAATCCTTCTTGCCGCAAAAACCCTTGGCATAGAAGAACCGCTCATTACCATTCAACCTTTGATGGAAAATAATTGGCTAGAGGAGATGTGGGAAAAATTCCCTCCTCAGGATGTCGGTCCTTTTTTTATTCACAGCAGTCATTTCAAAGGGGATATTCCTACGAATAAAATCCCTCTTATTCTTGACGCAGCCACAGCTTTTGGAAGTGGAGAACATGGTACAACCTCCGGGTGTATGCTTGCCCTCAGTGATCTCTTGGATGAATTTAAGTGGGAAAATCCATTGGATTTAGGATGTGGTTCAGGCATTTTAGCGATTGCTGCGTGCAAACTTAATCCTGTAAAAACCCTTGCCATTGATAATGATACTGAGGCCGTCCGCGTCACCATGAGCAATGCTGCGCTTAATAATATCAGCCCGCTTATCGAAGCACGCCTTGGCGAGGGCCTCGATAAAACGATTGAAACATTTGACCTTATTATCGCAAATATCCTTGCAAAACCGCTGATTCATTTAGCGCCCGCCATGCATCAGCATCTTGCACCGCATGGGTATGTTATTCTCTCAGGGCTCCTCGATTGGCAACAGGAAGATGTTGAAAAAGCTTATCTTGAACAGGGATTTTCGCTCCATCGCCTTTATGACAGAAATCGCTGGATCACACTTGTTCTGAAAAATAGCCAAAGTTAAAGCGTTTCTCCTTCTCTAAAAATGAATATTAATAGCGCTTTTTGCTTTTTAAAAAAATTCTGAAAGGGTATGGTGGGGCGATTATAAAAACAACCAAGGGATCACACATGCTCAAAATTCTTCTTCTTGCCCTTTCCGTCATTTCTATTGCTCACGCTCGCGAGGATGATAAGGCGTCATTTGAGAATAACACAAAAACATTCCTTCAAAACCGTCAAGACACTCAAGAAAACATTGAAGAGGTCATCGGTAAATCAGAGAAAATTCTTAAGAAGATTGAAAAATTAGAGGTGAATAAAAATATTAACACACTCTACAACCATCTCGACATTGGAACGAAATTTGGTTTTTTTACAAACATTGCCATTGCGGCTCTCTCAAGCGATCCCTTTATCCAACATGGAGCCCTAAACTTCTGTAGACTTTTTCTCTTCATTGCTTTCCTCAATGAGATTAGCCAACAGTACGTTGATTATCTCAACACACTCCACAAAAGATAAGTCTACAAACTGATTGCTAAAATGGACTGAATCATCGCCGTTTCAGTCCATTGCCTCTTCATCGAATGATACCCCTAGTCATTAATAGTGTTTTCCTTTAGTATAAGGTGATATCGTAAGGGCCTCCATGTCAGAATTCACACCATTTATTAAAAAACTTCGAGACCTCTTACCTTTATCAGGTGTTATCGCACGTTTTATCAAAATCAAACGACATGGCCATGAGTTTCAGGCGTGCTGCCCTTTTCACGAAGAAAAAACCCCTTCTTTTACCATCAATGATCCCAAACAATTTTATCATTGCTTTGGCTGCGGCGCTCATGGGGATATTCTCCGCTTTATGATGGATTATCATAAGCTTCCTTTTATGGAAGCCCTCAAGCAACTGTGTGAAATGGCAGGTATTGCTCTGCCCGCCATCACTCAAAAAAAAATAAATCATAAAGATACGCACGAACGTCTTTTCAGTCTTCTAGAGGAAGCGACGCTGTTTTTTCAAAAAAACCTTGCTAAAAATACTTTGGCACAAAACTATTTAACTCAGCGGAGCCTCGGTGCGGAAGTGATTCAAAACTACCGACTGGGTTTTGCCACACAGGATCTTGTGCCGCATTTAATAGCTAAGGGATTTAGTACTTCAGAGGTGATCCAAGCCGGCCTCGCCATCGAAGGAAGTGTCAGTCAACAGATTCTTCCCCGCTTTCGCGACAGACTGATGATTCCCATTCATGATACAAAGGGTCGCGTGATTGCTTTTGGCGGGCGATCTTTGCACAAGGACCAGCAACCTAAATACATGAATAGCCCTGAAACAGAACTTTTTCATAAAAAAATGACGCTTTTCGGCCTGAATAATATTAAAAATGTCTCCGAGAATCGTCCTTTGATCGTTGTTGAAGGGTATTTTGATGCAATTACTGCACAAATCAACGGTTTTAATGCCGTAGCGCCTCTGGGCACAGCGCTGACAACCGAACAAATGCAGATTTTATGGCGCTATAGCTACACACCCTTTCTTTGTTTTGATGGCGATTCCGCAGGACATAAGGCGATGATTCG
Organism: Pseudomonadota bacterium; assembly: GCA_021808925.1. Classification (GTDB taxonomy): domain Bacteria; phylum Pseudomonadota; class Alphaproteobacteria; order Paracaedibacterales; family JAKBAR01; genus JAKBAR01. The sequence goes on from JAKBAR010000020.1 coordinate 9,432, forward strand.
TGCCGCCTATCATGCGCTCCCTCTTTTGAAGCCAGGCTATTCTTTTCAATTCATCACACTTCCCTCGGGCGAAGATCCCGACAGCCTTTTGCGCGGGAAAGGTGCGGCGGCTTTTGCGTCTTTTTTGCCTCACGCCAAACCTATGATTACGATTTTGTGCGACCAGTATACGCAAAAGACACACCTTGAAATCCCCGAAATCAAAGCCCAGATAAAACAGGATTTTTTAAAATCCATCGAGACCATCGAAGATAAGGATATTCGGGGTTTTTACAAACAAGCCTTCTATGCAAGAATCTTTGAGTCCACTCAAAAAAATCACTCAGCCCCCTCTAAAACGCTTATTAATACCCCCAAAGAAATCACAATGCCTGACTCAGGTCCTCTGGCTCAAAAAATTTTGCTTGTAACTTTGCTCAATCACCCTACATTAATACCAACAATTGTCGAAGAGCTTGTGCGTGTGGTATTTGAGGGGGAGGAAGAAAAGGAGCTGGTTCAAACACTTATAGAAAGCCAGTGTGGCGACGAAGGGCTTGCAACAAAAGCACAAATTGCCCTTGAGACTAATGCCTTGGTGACCACGCTTAAAAAAGATGCTTCTCTTATGGCCATAGCGCCCTTCTCAAAGGAAGCCGCAACAACCGAAGAGGCTGAAGCGGGGTTTTTAGATGTGTGGCAACGCTATAATGTACGCATGGGCCTCGAAAAAGCACTCGATGATTACAAAAATAAACTCAAAGAACACTGGGATATTCAAACCTGGAACGGACTTAAACAAATACAAACAGACTTGCAAGATTTTTCACTGCTAAAGGAGATTTTATGACACTCAAAACAAATCGTCGGGATGGTAGCACAGAGGAAGCCGAATCTACGGATATTCCTTTGATGGAGCTCAGCAAATCGAATCCAGGTTTGCGCCGTCTTATCGCCAAGGGAAAGGAGCTTGGCTATATTACTTATGATGAGCTTAATGAGGCCCTTCCCCAAGATCAACTGACGTCGGATCAGATTGATGAAGCCATGACGATGATTGCGGAAATTGGCATTAGCATTGTGGACTCTGATGAAGAAGTCGATGAATCCCTTGTGACAACAACCAATGAAGCGATTGCACCGCGCAGTGAATTTAATTTCGATGGCAACGAAGAGGCCGAAGAGGTTGAGGATACCGCCGGTCGGACGGACGATCCTGTGCGCATGTATTTGCGTGAAATGGGCAACGTTGAGCTTCTTTCCCGCGATGGCGAAATTGCAATTGCTAAACGTATTGAGTTTGGCAAGGAAATGATGCTGGGCGGCTTGGCCGAAAGTCCTGTGACAGAAAAAGCTATTGCGCATTGGTTCAAGCTCTTGAGTGAAAGCAAAATTCTTTTGCGTGATGTGATTACTATCGATACCAATAGTGGTTTTGATGATGAAGACACAAATACAGAAGACGAAGAATCATCCACGGAATCCGCAGATGCTGGTGCAGACGCAGATACGGTTGTACACGAGCTTTCGGACTATGAAGCCTCAATGCTGCCAAAGGTTTTGCATCAATTTGAGAGCTATCTCAGCCTTTATAAGGAGCTTGCCTCACTTCGCGATACACTCCACAAAGAGGCTAAAGTTAAAAGCTTTTCGGAGCATAAAGAGTATCAAAAAATAAAATCCGAACTTCTTGTGATGCTCTCTGATCTTAAGCTGAATATGATGCGCGTGGATGATTTACTCGAAGAACACACGAATTTGAACAAAAGTGTTGCCAATCTCGAGCGCGGTCTTGTGACTCTCGCAGAAAATAGTGGCCTTAAGCGCGAAGCTTTCTTAAAACATTTTAATGGTCAGGTGATTAATCATGATTGGCTGAGCAAAGTTAAAACTCTTAAGGATAAAAAATGGGAAAATTTCCTTGCACGCCATACAAACGACATCGAAGCACTGATTGCAGAAATGGCGCATGTTGAAAAGCGTGTTGGGCTTCCTTTTCCAGATCTTCGTGCAATTGTGACGATTATTCAACGCGGCGAGCGCGAAGCATCGCGTGCAAAAAAAGAAATGATCGAGGCGAACCTCCGTCTTGTGATTTCGATTGCTAAAAAATATACAAACCGTGGATTGCAATTCCTTGATCTTATTCAAGAGGGGAATATTGGTTTGATGAAGGCTGTTGATAAATTCGAATATCGCCGTGGGTATAAGTTTTCAACTTACGCCACATGGTGGATTCGTCAGGCAATTACACGCTCGATTGCGGACCAAGCACGCACGATTCGTATTCCTGTGCATATGATCGAGACGATTAATAAACTCGTGCGTACATCACGTCAAATTATGCATGAGATTGGGCGCGAACCCACACCCGAAGAGCTTGCAGAAAAACTTTTGATGCCCCTTGATAAAGTGCGCAAAGTTCTCAAAATTGCCAAAGAACCTATCTCTCTTGAAACACCTATCGGGGACGAGGAAGATAGCCATCTTGGTGATTTTATTGAGGATAAGAACGCCGTTCTGCCCGTAGAGGCGGCTATTCACGCGAATCTGCGTGAGACGACAACGCGGGTTCTCTCCAGTCTCACCCCCCGCGAGGAGCGCGTGCTGCGTATGCGCTTTGGGATCGGAATGAACACGGATCACACTCTCGAAGAAGTGGGCCAACAATTTGCCGTAACACGCGAGCGCATTCGTCAGATAGAAGCAAAAGCGCTACGTAAACTCAAACATCCAAGCCGCTCACGCAAACTGCGCAGCTTCTTGGATACATAAAAAAGAATAAAGCACGAATAAAACTAAAAAGAAGGTCACATATTTTGTGTCCTTCTTTTTTTTATCGTATATATCTTATCAATAAATTATTTTTACTATTTAATTTTTTTAATAATCATGAGATAAATGCACATTATTTACATGAAAAATGAACCTACAGATGAAAATACTAGTCAAATTTATTTACCTCAGCCTTTTAATACTCACAACAGCGTTAGCTAACCCGAAAAACAAAGAAGATTGTAATCAAAAACCTGATCATAAAAATTATAATTTTGTAAATGTGACATTTAATAAAAATAAAATTGTTTATGAAAAAAAGAATTTTACTTATGTATTTGTGAATTTTGACAAAGAAGGCAATGCTATTAAAAGTACGGAAAAATTTGTAAATACGACCAAAAAAAGACAAAAAAAACACACTAACAAGATTATTGATTTAACAAAAGATTCTAAAACGCCCAAAAATAAAAAACTATCTACTAAGGAAATAAATAAAAAATTCGTTAGATACATTGAAAAAAGCATAAAAAAATAACACTCATCTTATTGCGTCCAAAACGTTTCAAGATCGATTTATAGAGCTGCCTGAATCTTTTTGTGACGCAATAATCTATGGCAAATAAGTATTTCTCTGCAGAAAAACTAGAAAAATAAAAAAAAACAACTATATTAGTGATGAAAACCGTTAATTTTTGACACGAGAAAGCCCCACATTTCATGACTGTTCGCACTGTCCTCACCTATCCCGACCCACGCCTTAAAAAAAAATCCTTACCCATAGAGTGTGTGGATGATGAGATTCGGACCCTTATGGATGATATGGTCGAGACGATGATTGCCGAAGATGGTGTTGGACTTGCTGCCCCTCAAATCGGCGTTCACAAGCGTGTCATTGTTGTCGAGATAGACATCGATGGTGAGAAAAAACTTTATCACATGGGCAATCCAGAAATTCTTTGGAAAGATAGTGAAACAGCCGATTGGAACGAAGGTTGCCTTTCTGTCCCCAATACAAATGCGGTTGTTAAACGCCCCAAAAAAATTCGTCTGCGCTATCTTGATCGTGATAATATCCTAAAAGAAGAGGATTTTTCAGATTTCTTAGCCTGTGCTTTTTCCCATGAAATCGATCATCTTGACGGGATTTTGTATATTGATCGCCTTTCTCCCCTCAAGCGGCAATTAACTCTCAATAAAATTAAAAAAAAGAACTAAAGAAAGACGTAAATTTAAAAACATTCTTTCATTCATCTTTCGAATAAGGTAGAGTGGTAAAACTTTAATTTTTCACGTGCGCTATTGTTATTTTGGCTATGAATGATTAACTCATTCTTAAGACTTTGCTTCTATGGTGGAGCATTAGTGGCGCTAACCTCACTTTTTTTAGGATTTTAAAACCCCATGACTGATATTCGTAATATTGCTATTATCGCCCACGTTGACCACGGTAAAACGACCCTTGTGGATGGTCTCCTCAAGCAAAGCGGCACCTTTCGCAGCAACCAAAATGTTCAAGAGCGCGCCATGGACAGCAACGACTTGGAGCGCGAGCGGGGCATTACGATTTTGGCAAAGTGTACATCCCTCATGTGGAAAGACACACGTATTAATATCGTGGATACACCTGGACACGCTGACTTTGGCGGCGAGGTAGAGCGCATTCTCTCTATGGTGGACAGCTGCATTCTCCTTGTTGATGCCGCTGAAGGGCCTATGCCGCAAACGAAATTCGTTCTTGGAAAAGCACTCAAACTGGGCCTCAAACCCATTGTTGTGATTAACAAAGTTGACCGCCAAGATGCACGCGCCCACGAAGTTTTAGACGAAGTGTTTGAACTTTTTATGTCTTTGGATGCTCATGATGAACAACTTAATTTTCCCATTGTCTATGCCTCAGGACGCAGCGGCTGGGCCTCCATGGATTTAGAACACCAAGGCGGAACTCTCGAACCCCTTATGGATCTTGTCCTTGAGCATGTTCCGATTGTAAGCGGTGATAAAAACGCCCCCTTTCGCATGCTGATTACGACACGTGAATATGATTCTTACCTGGGCCGCATTCTCACGGGCCGCATTTACTCAGGAACAGCGCGCCTTAATATGCCCGTAAAAGTCCTGAATCAACAAGGCGAGCTGATCGAGCAAGGCCGTTTGTCTAAAATTTTATCCTTCCGCGGACTTGAGCGCACCCCTGTGGATGTTGCCGAAGCGGGCGATATTATTGCTATTGCCGGTCTTGAGAAACCTACTGTGGCTGAAACAGTTATGGCGCCCGAAGTGAATGAGCCTCTTGCAGCACTTCCCATTGACCCCCCAACGCTCTCCATGCGTTTTTCTATTAACGACTCTCCCTTAGCAGGGCGTGAAGGCACAAAAGTCACCTCCCGCGTGATTCGTGATCGTTTGATGCGCGAGGCCGAGGGGAACGTTGCGATTCGTATTACAGAAAGTGATGACCGCGATGCTTTTGATGTGGCAGGCCGCGGTGAATTACAGCTCGGTGTTTTGATTGAAACCATGCGCCGCGAAGGGTTCGAGCTATCGATTGGTCGTCCAAAGGTTCTTTATCAAACAGTTAATGGTGTCCGCATGGAACCCATTGAAGAGGTTCATATTGATGTTGATGACGCTTATACCGGGACAGTCGTGGATGCCATGGCCATGCGTAAGGCAGAAATGGTCGACATGCGCCCCTCTGGCGGTGGAAAAACCCGTATTATTTTCCATGCCCCCTCACGCGGTTTGATTGGCTATCACGGGCAATTTTTAACGGATACACGCGGCACAGGTATTATGAACCGTCTTTTCCTCAAATATGATACTTACCGCGGTCCCATCGAAGGGCGCCGTAACGGTGTGCTCATTTCTAATGGTGACGGCGAAGCTGTGGCCTATGCCATGTGGAAGCTCGAAGATCGCGGCATTATGTTTGTCCAACCCGGTGATAAAATTTACCTTGGGATGATCCTTGGTGAGCATAACCGTGATAATGACCTCGAGATTAATGCATTGCGTGCAAAGCAGCTCACCAACGTGCGTGCATCGGGAAAGGACGAGGCGATTCGTCTCACTCCGCCTAAAATCATGACATTAGAGCAAGCGATTGCGTACATCGAACCCGATGAATGCGTTGAAGTGACCCCAAAATGCATCCGCCTTCGCAAAATTCTTCTGGATCCCAACGATCGCAAACGCGCAGAGCGGGCCAAAGAAACCGATTAATATCTTGGGTTAGAGTTTGACAATAAGAGCAAACAATTTCCTCAAAAAGCTTCCAGGAGAGATCCAGGAAGCTTTTTTGCGTATCCGAAAGCATGTAGCGTATACGCCGCTTCTCAAAAGTCATTTCTTATCAGATCTGACTAAGACACAATTCCTTCTTAAGTGTGAAAATTGTCAATACACAGGATCTTTTAAAATTCGTGGTGCGTCTCATAAAATACTGCGACTGCTTGACGCGAAAAAGTATGAGAAAATAATCACGGCTTCTTCGGGCAACCACGGACTTGCTGTTGCAACACTGGCGGAAAAATTTAATCTCAAAGCACATATTTTTGCACCAAAGACTCTTTCTCCGTATAAATACGAAAAACTTAGTGCATTGGGCGCGAACGTGACGCTGGTGGAGGAGAGTGCTCTTCCAGAAGATATTGCTATGATCGAAGCACACCGCACACAAACACCTTATATCCCCCCCTTATAATGATTTAGATGTCATCGCAGGGCAAGGCACCATAGGCCTTGAAATCTCCCAACAAGTGGATCATTGGATGCTATTTTTATAGCCGTGGGAGGAGGTGGCCTTCTCTCGGGAACGGCTGCTTATCTCAAATCATACTTTCCAAATATTCGTGTTTTTGCCTGTTGGCCAGAAAAGGCACGATCCATGTACGAGTGCCTTAAAAGCGGTGCCATCATCAATGTGGATGAAAAAGAAACGCTTTCTGATGGAACAGCTGGCGGGATTGAAAAAGATTCTATCACCTTCGCCCTTTGTCAAAAACTTATTGATCATACAGTTCTTGTGAGTGAAGCTGACATCAAAGAAGCGATAAAATATCTCGCGATTAATGAATCGATGATCATTGAAGGAGCCGCAGGTGTTGCTGTTGCAGGAGCCATTAAAAGGGCACATACACTCAAAGGCAAAAAAATCGCGGCGATTGTCTGCGGAAGAAATATAGCTTTTGCAACCTTTTTAGAGATTATGAAGGAGGAGAGCCTGATAAACTCCCCAACCTCTCCCGCAAATCTTTAAGGTTCTATTCCTCCAGTATTTTTTTCAATACCTCATTGACAAGTGCCGGATTCGCCTTGCCTTTTGTCGCAGCCATCGCCTGACCGACAAAAAAACCAAAAAGCTGTTGCTTACCCGCTTTGTACGCTGCAACATTATCAGGATTTTTGGCAATAATATCCTCCACAATCCCTTGAATCGCTGAAGGATCTGTGATCTGTTGCAACCCAAGCTCGCTTACAAGCGTTTTAGCGGATTTCCCACTTTCCCACATCTTTGCAAAAACATCTTTGGCTATTTTCCCCGAAATCGTATTGTCCTGAATAAGATCAACAAGTTCCGCAAGAGCCTCTGGCGCAAAGGACGCGAGGGTTTTATGATCACGGTTCATCGCTGCAAAAACTTCTGAAATAAGCCAATTCGCAAGCATTTTAGCGGCAGCTGTTTTATCCTTCGCCGTAAGGGCTGCAATAGCCGCATCATAGTAATCGGCCGTTTCCTTTTCCGCCACAAGCACATCCGCATCATATGCGGTCAGGTTAAAGGCCTCCATAAAGCGTGCTTTTTTAGCATCGGGAAGTTCTGGCATCGCTTTTTTTAGGGTGTCAATGCGCTCTTCTGTCAAACGAAGGGGCAACAGATCCGGATCAGGAAAATAACGATAATCATGGGCATTTTCCTTAGAACGCATGGACCGTGTTTCGCCTTTATTCGGATCAAAAAGACGTGTTTCTTGGACAATTTCCCCGCCACTTTCAAGAATATCCATCTGGCGATCAATCTCATACTCAATGGCCTGACCAAGGAATCGAATGGAGTTAACATTTTTAATTTCAGCGCGCGTACCAAACTTTTCGCCTGGTCTGCGCAGTGAAACGTTCGCATCCACACGAAGGCTGCCCTGCTCCATATTGCCATCACACGTTCCAAGATAACGCAAAATCATACGGAGCTTTTTCACATACGCCTGAGCCTGGGCACTTGAGCGTATTTCAGGTTCTGATACAATCTCCATCAAACCAACGCCAGCACGATTAAAATCAATATATGATTTTGTAGGATGGAGGTCATGAATGCTTTTCCCCGCATCCATTTCAAGGTGAAGACGTGTAATACCGATGCGCTTTGTCTCTCCCTCAACATCAATATCAAGATATCCGTCGCTCACAATCGGACGCGTAAACTGAGAAATTTGATACCCAAGGGGCAAATCTGCATAAAAATAATTTTTACGGTCAAAGACAGAGAGCAAATTAATTTTTGCACTAAGCCCAAGCCCTGTTTTGATGGCTTGATCCACACAGACTTTATTCAAAACGGGCAGTGTTCCAGGCATCCCTGCATCAAGAAATCCAACATGTGCGTTGGGATCACCGCCAAAATCAGCAGAGGCCGTGGCAAACAATTTAGATTTAGAAATAATCTGTGCATGAACCTCAAGGCCAATCACGACCTCCCACTCACCGGTTTTTCCCTTCACAAGATTATGCGGCTCCACAGGGATTTCTTTAAAATGATCTGTTGTCATAAAATTCTCCCTTTTCTTAATGATGAATATGTTTTAAAGCATCGAAAGATCCTTTAAAACCTGCAGCTTTTTCAAGAACAAGCGCCGCATTAAACAAAACTTGTTCGGATAATTTGGGTCCAATAAGCTGTAATCCTAAGGGAAGACCACGCTTAGAAAGTCCCGCTGGCACGGAAATCCCCGGAAGCCCCGCAAGATTTGTGGTCACAGTGAAAATATCATTAAGATACATTGTCACAGGATCCGTTGGCGTTTCATCAATCGCAAATGCATCCGTCGGTGTCGTGGGCGTCAATAAAACATCCACATCCTTAAAGGCACGATCAAAATCATTTTTAATCAGTGTTTGAATTTTTTGCGCTTTGATATAGTACGCATCAAAGTATCCTGCAGAAAGAACATACGTACCAATCATAATACGACGACGCACCTCGTCTCCAAATCCTTCGCGGCGTGTGCGCTCATACATATCATCCAGTGTCTCACCCTCAACGCGCAAACCGTACTTCAGACCATCATACCGCGCAAGATTCGCCGACGCCTCAGCCGGTGCAATAATATAATATGTGGGGAGTGCATAAGGTGTTGTTGGAAGCGATACATCTTTGAACGTACACCCCGCCTCTTTCAGCCACGCCACTCCTTGATGAAAAAGCTCCAAAGCTTCGTCTTTGAGATGATCAATATATTCCTTCACAATGCCCACACGCAGGCCTTTAATATTTTCTGTTAAATGCTGTGTGTAGCTTGGGATTTTCACATCAAGCGATGTGCTATCTTTGAGATCATAGCTTGCCATCACCTCCAGCATCAATGCTGCGTCCTCAACCGTTTTCGTAATAGGCCCCGCCTGATCCAGCGACGACGCAAAAGCCACCATGCCATAGCGTGAGCAAAGACCATACGTAGGTTTAATCCCCACAGTGCCTGTAAAAGCTGCAGGTTGACGAATAGAGCCTCCCGTATCAGACGCTGTCGCCGCTAGTGCGATATCCGCTGCCACCGCCGCCGAAGATCCCCCCGAAGAACCACCCGGAACAATTTGTTTGTGCGCATCCTCTTTGGGTTTCCAAGGACTCATACACGGACCAAAAGCACTCGTAAGATTGGCTGAGCCCATCGCAAACTCATCCATATTCAACTTGCCTAAAAAAACAGCCCCCGCATCCAATAAATTTTGCGTGACGGTTGACTCATACGGAGGAACAAAATTACCAAGAATTTTAGAAGCGGCTGTCGTGCGAAGTCCTTTTGTGCAAAAAAGATCTTTAATCCCAAGGGGCAACCCCTCAAGTTTTCCAGCATTCCCTTTTTCATAGCGCGCATCCGCCTCCTTTGCCTGAGCAAGCGCCCCTTCAAAATTATCGGTAATGTACGCATTAAGAGCGCGATTTTTTTCAATCTTAGCAATGTGCGCCTGTGTGATCTCCACACTTGTGAAGGCCTTTGACGCAAGACCTTTTTTAGCCGCAGTAAGCGTGAGCTTTGTTAAATCTGTCATAATTTTTTTCAATACCTCTATTCCACAACTTTATTAACGGCGAACATGTTATGAGCCTTCTCAGGAGCATTCGCTAAAATAAGCGCCTCTTGATGATCCTCAACAACACAGTCCTCACGCTCATACGTCGATGTTTCCAAAAGATCGCGGTAGGGAAGAACACCTTCTGTATCCACTTGTTGCAATTGATCAATCCATCCAAGAATACCTGAAAGCTGTTGTTGCACGGCATCATATTCCGACGCATCAATGCGTATGCGTGCTAAATTCGCAATTTTCTTAATATCCTCATGGGTAAGCGACATGATCTCTCCTTTTGATTTTTCTACGCTTTTTCTTTGAGCATTCTAATAGAAACTGGTCTTTTTAGGGAGCAAAAAATTCACGCTTGAGAAAGCTCTTTTGTGTCTAAAGGATTTTCAGTCAGAAATGTCGACGCAATTTTAATATCCTTTTGACCCGCTTGTTTTGCAAACTCTGCAAGATCCTCAAGAGTATTCCGTTGACGATTTTCAAGGACATGAATAAGCATCGGAAGATTCACCCCCACAACAACCTCAATTTTACTCACAGCCAGCCCCGCAATAGCGATATTGGACGGTGTACTCCCAAACAGATCTGCGAGCACCAAAACCCCTTCACCCTGATCCAGCGACTCAAGGGTTTCCATAAAAAGATTCCATTTTGTATCATGATCGAAATTTCCATCAATATCGATGGCCTTGAGGTTTTTTTGCGGCCCTGTAAGCTGCTCCACTGCCTGAATAAATGCTGTGCCAAGAAAACTATGTGTTAAAAGCAAAATGCCGATCATAAAACTTCCCCTTTTTAAATTTGATTTTCCTGTCTAAAAATTGACTTTTTAGTCTAACTCCCTATGTTTGACCTTCAAAACCAAATCATTCGATTGAAGATTTTGGGCCAGTGTCTCTATCATAAAAACAGAACGATGCTGACCTCCTGTACATCCTGCTGCGATCGTCACATAAGCGCGCCCTCGTTTTTTGAATCCTAACAACGACTGATGAAGAAGTCGTAAACAGGCCTGAAAATAATCACCCCATAAATGATCAGACTCAAGATATTCTTTTACAGGTTGATCTTTTCCTGTGAGAGATTTGAGGTCATTTTCATAAAAAGGATTTTTTAAAAAGCGTGCGTCAAAAACAATATCCGCCTCATCCGGCACACCATGGCGATAAGAAAAAGATAAAAGCTGCACCAAAAGCCGTGGCTGTTTTTTACAAAATTGCTCGCTCACCCACAAACTGGTTTGTTCTGTCGAGCAATGGGATGTATCAAAAACCTCATCCGCAAGGGCCTGAAGTGGGCTCAAACGATCAAGCTCTTCTTTGAGGGCAACGCTAATCTCCTTACCCGTAAGAGGATGGGGCCGACGCGTCTGTTTATAGCGCGTTAGCAACACAGATTCGGCACATTCTAAGAAAATAAATGTTGCCTTGGGGCGCTTTTTTTTAACTGATTTGAGGATACTCGCAAAATGATCCGAGGATAGATCTTGTGTACGTGTATCAATACTGACGGCCACAGGCATCTTATAAAGATCAGATAAATTTTCTAAAAAAGTCAAAGGCAAGTTATCGATAGTCACAAAACCATTATCTTCAAAGGCACGCAAGACGGTTGTTCGTCCAGCACCTGATAGCCCTGAAATAATGATAAAATCAAAGGGACCATCTCCCTTTTTTTGCGGGGGTTGACGGTTGTTTCTCACAGAATCTTGAAACGGGGCCATTGAAATGCCCTCAAACTTTTGCCATCTTGTGTAAGACTATACGCCCCTTTAAAAATGATTCAACGAAAAAAGATCACGCTTATGACAGCTGCACCTTTAAAAGAGATAAAAGAGTCCCAGGGGCTCACCCCTATGTTAGAGCAATATATGAGTGAAAAGGCCAAGCACCCTGAGTGTTTGCTTTTTTTTAGGCTTGGTGATTTTTATGAACTTTTTTTCGAGGATGCCCTTGTTGCCTCAAAAGCGCTGCAGATTACGCTTACGCACCGAGGATTTTATCAAAATAAACCTATTCCCATGTGTGGCGTTCCCTTTCATGCAGCGGAAAATTATCTTAAAAAATTGATCCAACAGGGGTTTCGCATTGCGATTTGCGAGCAAACAGAAACGCCCGAAGATCGCCTTAAAAAAGGGGGCAGCGTTCACAGTAAAGTACCCCTGCGCCGCGAAGTCGTTCGCATTATTACGCCAGGAACCGTCGTTGAAGACGCTTTTTTAGAATCCTCTGCGCATAATTTTCTTTTAAGCGTCGCACTTCATCCAAAGACAGAAAGTCTTTCTTGCGCTCTTTTGGATTTATCAACCCAAACACTGATGCTTGAGCAAGTGAGTTTTTCTGAGTTTTTGAGTCTTTTATCCCGTTATACGGTTGCAGAACTCTTAATCCCAGAGAGTCTTTTTCAACATTATTTTGACGAACTGCGTCCCTATCATAAGTGTACAACAGCACTCTCTCCTCTTAAATATGATAGAGAAAACGCAAAAGCGCGGCTTTATAAGATTTATGATCTGCTTACTTTTGAGGGTCTTGGTGATTTTTCGGATACGGATATGACCGCTCTTGGCGTTCTTGTGGATTATCTTGAGGTTACGCAAAAAGAAGCTCTGGCCCACCTCCCCTTCCCCAAAAAACAAAACCCCAGTACGTTTTTAATCCTCGATCATTACACACGCATGAATTTAGAAATTGATCGCAGCACGCGGGGAACATTTGAAGGAAGTTTAAGACATACCCTAGATATAACGCAAACAAGCGGTGGCTCCAGGCTTTTGCAGCAGCGTTTGTCTTGCCCTCTTCAAGAGAGTGATGAGCTCAATCACAGGCTTGAGAGTATTTCTTTTTTTATCCATGAGCCCTGTTTAAAAGAAAATTTACGCGACAGTTTAAACAATAAAAATGATATGGAGCGATCCCTTTCGCGGATTATGATGGGCAAAGGTGGTCCCCATGATTTGGGACATATTCTGAAGGGGCTTGAGACAGCAAAAAATATTATTTTCTCGCTCAAGGATTATAAAAATTGCCCCTTTGCTCTTCCGATCATCCCCGATATTTTACTTGAAACGCTTGGATCAGCCCTAGACGAGACACTTCCCATTCTTGCACGGGATGGTGGTTTTATTAAACACCATTTCAACAAAGATCTTGATGCACTGAGAGCGCTTCAAAGCAATACAGAACAGCATATGGAGGGCCTGCAAAGTCGCTATATCGAAGAGACCGGCATTAGCACACTCAAGATAAAGCAAAATAATATTCTTGGTTATTTTCTTGAATGCCCGCCCTCACAGCAATCGAAAATTCCACTCACATTTATTCACAGACAATCTCTTGCAAGCGCACTTCGCTATACAACACCGGAGCTTCAAAGCCTTGCGGATCATATAGCGTCTGCTGCAACGGAGGCCCTTAGCCTTGAATTACAGATTTTTCAGCATTTGTGCGAAAGGGTGAGCCAACATCAACAACAACTGCAAACAATTGCCCATTTCCTTGCCACGATTGATCTTTCCACGGCCATGGCGCACTTAGCGATGGAGAAAAATTACACGCGCCCCGTCCTCAGTCATGAGAAAATTTTAATGATTGATGATGGCCGCCATCCTGTTCTTGACACACAGCAATTCACTCCGAACAGCACGCATTTTAATGCTGATGATTCTTTTTTCCTGATCACAGGACCGAACATGTCGGGGAAAAGCACGTACCTCATGC
>JAKBAR010000021.1 GCA_021808925.1 Pseudomonadota bacterium
AATTTAGCTAGAAAACGAAAAAGTCACCTCAGTAATACAAAAAATACTGAAAATCTTAATAAATGGGGGCGAAATTAGCACAATATTGCTAAAAAAATCACTGTATTTGGTGGATAGATGATTTTTTCCAAGAATCAAAGACTTAAAACAGCCAAAAATCCCTCAAAATGGCCAAAAATCGCTTAAATAATGTGCAAACGGGCATAAAAGCAAAAAATAGACAAAAAAAGCAAAATTATTTCGTTTTTTTCGTGAAAATTCACCGAATTTTCATGAAAACCCACAAAAAATACCCCAATTTTGCCTAAAAAATCTGAAATTCTGAAAAAATGCGAGGAAAATCCCTCAAAAAAAATTACTTTTTTTCCTACTATAAAGCATTTTTCGCCAACGTTCATCACCAAGATGCTATATTAAAAGAGCTCTCTATAATTGGTCAAAATAGAAAAACACTCGAAATTTTAAAATTCTCTCTTCTAAAGGGGCCATAAAGCCTATGCATATTCTTTCCAACCCCTCCCCAAACCACGATCAACGGCGCGAAGGCGCTACGATCCAGTGGATTATTCTTCACTATACGGCGCTTGAAAACACAAAAACGGCGCTTGATTGGATGTGTGATCCTCAAAAAGAGGTCAGCGCCCATTATCTTTTGTGCCGAACAGGAGCGATTTATCAGCTCGTGCCTGACGCAATGCGGGCATGGCATGCGGGGGTGAGTGCGTGGAAGGGGGAGGAAAATTTGAATCACACATCCCTTGGGATCGAGCTGGATAATAATGGTTTTGAGCCCTACAGTGACATTCAAATTGAAAAACTTTTAGAGCTTTTGACGTACTTATGTGATACGCATACGATTCCTCGGGCCCATGTTTTAGGACACCAGGATATTGCACCAACGCGCAAAATTGACCCCGGAAAACATTTTCCCTGGGATATTCTTTATGCAAAGGGATTTGCGGGTGAGCGCCTTAAGACAAAGCTCTAGAAATATTCATAATTCATGAAAAAATAGATTGAATTCCATAAAAAATTATTTATATAAAAAGTATTTAATATATATTTTATATAAAATCATGAAAAAATATTATTTTTTACTTAGCCTTGCTCTTTCTCTCACAGTAACACCCCTTCTTGCAAGCGAAGACGTCAAAAATCTTAATACCATTAACATTATTGAGGAGAAGGAGAAAAAATCTTCTCAATACGTAACAGACACGGAGCTTTTTCAGTTCGTCCAAGATCAATTCAATAAAGATGAAAATTTTAGCAATGACACGCGCACAAAGGTTATTTATACTACTCTTAATCGTAACGTTGATTTTATGCGTGATGTTCTCAAAGAAAATAAGGATGGTCGCAAGGAAGAGTCCATCCAACAAATGCTTAAAAATATTAAGGATATGGAAACGTGGGTTCAGGCGCGCGAAGAGGAAAAACTTTATCTCAACCTTCGTGAGTATGCAGCCCTTGCGGATTTTTTAAGCATTACTTTGAGTCTCGATAGCTGGGATAAAATTTCAGATGGTCGTTTTAATTTTTTTAAAGATGAGGATAATTATAAGCTTTATGGTGAGGAAGAATATGAAAAGGCCAAATTAGAGCGTGACTATAGATATGCTTGGACAAAGCTTTTTTCCTTTGATGTTTTTGAAAAAGTATGGAAAAAGGCACAGATAGAAACCGCTAAAACTTTTAAGGAAAACCCTGAGGAGTTTTTTTATGAACCAGGCCGTCAAGGTACAGATACGGATTCAGACTGGGATTATCTCATTCTTAACGCCATCTATCTCCCCGTTATTAGCGATACAGGCATAGTGGATTTAACTCTTATGAATAGAAGTATAGGATTTTTTGACAAAAATGGTAATGCCCACGCCACTGTTTTTTCAGCCGTTGGTACGAACAAACTTGTTAGTTATGACGAAGCTCCTTTTACGAAAAATCTTTCCACTTGTTCTTTACAGAATCATGATAAGGCGCATATTCGTCGCAGTGGCTGGGGGATGTACGGCCATAAAAAAGCGCCAATTGATTGGGATAAAAAGGTGAAGCAGTTTGCGATTTTCAACCAAGAGCTTGAAAAAAATAAAAATACTCTTATGGAAGAATGGTTTTACAATCAGTTTCATGAATCTTACTATAATCACTCACAGTTCTTAGAAGATTTGCCGAAATATGACTCTGTAAATTTCGAATACATTCCTTATGACACAACGTTTAAGAAGTATAATCGTGATAACGAGATTAAGCCAACATTTCAGAAAATTGCAACGATCATTCAAAAGCTTTTTTAATTATAAAAAAAGGGGGAGCCGTACGCTCCCTTTTTCACTTTTTAGGTATTATTGCTGGCCGTTATTCACAAGGAGAAAACGACGACGGCGACCTGTTTGGCCAAGGCCACTTGTTTTTGCAATTTCACTACGGCGCTTTGCATAGTTAGGCGACACAGAAGGATACTCGGAAGGAAGATTCCAACGCTCCTTATATTGTTCCACGGTCATATTGTAGACAGTTTTAAGATGGCGTTTGAGCATCTGAAGTTTTTTACCATCCTCAAGACACACAATATAATCATCAAAAACAGATTGATCAATCGGCACAGCAGGCTTTAAGTTTCCTGTCCTTAATGTATGCGTGTGGCCTTCTGCTAAATTGAGAATTGAAGAATAAACCTGTTGTAGCAGGGGAATAAGTTGCTCGGAGGAGGTGTCATTACGTTGGACATAGGATCCTACAAGATCAACAGAAAGTCGAAGAGCTTCTGCTCGCGTGGAATTATCAGCCATAGAGTGTGCCTATTAATATGTTGTACTCATCAATATTGTATATATTGAATTTTGTATTTTTAATCAAATAAAATATCATAGCAAGGCATGCGATTTTTGCATGTCACACAGGCGTGATAACATTTATTTTATTTTCCACGAAGATTTTTGAACATTTCCAAAGCTTTTTGGCGGCACATTTTATGATCTACAATGGGGTAAGGATATTTTTTTCCCAGCACCACCGAGGCTTTTTGAAGTATAGAATGTGGCGCTTTTGAGGGGTCATGGATAAAGCGAACGGGCATCAATGAAAGCTCTGGGACATAGCGTTTAATATAATGTCCTTCTGGGTCGAACTTTTCTCCTTGAAGAGTGGGATTGAAAACCCGAAAATACGGTGCTGCATCCGCGCCACACCCCGCAACCCATTGCCAACTGGCTGAATTACTTGCAAGGTCTGCATCCACAAGTGTATCAAAAAACCACCGCTCGCCCTTACGCCAATCCATAAAAAGATCTTTAATCAAAAAAGAAGCCACAATCATCCGCACACGGTTATGCATCCACCCCTCTTGCCATAATTGTCTCATCCCTGCATCCACAATAGGGTATCCCGTCTGCCCCTTCTTCCACGCGTCAAAAAAAGAAGGATTATCCTCCCACGGCATGCTTAAAAATTCTTTGCGCAAAGGGGATGTTGGAAGATCGGGATAATGATAGAGAAGATAAGAGGAAAACTCTCGCCAACCTATTTCACTCAAAAAACAGTGAATCCCTTCTGCATAAGCACTATCGATTGATAAAAGTTGATAACAGCGGTGCATAATAAAATCAGGACTGATCATTCCCAAATGAAGATAAGGAGATAGCTTTGATGTGCTTTCAAGAGCCGGAAAATCTCTTGTTTTTTGATAGTCCTTTACGTGGTTTTGAAGAAAAAAATCTAAACGTTCATGCGCCCCTTGCTCACTGACATTGAAGGGGGTATCCTCCCACACTTTAGAAAAGTTTTTCGACCAAAAAGGATCATAAGAAAAATCCACAGCGTCTTTTTTATGCGCATGATGAAGAGCTATGGATGATTTTTTAAGAGAAGAAGGCGAAAGATACGGTGTATACGCAAAATTTTTAGCAAGGCAGTGCCTCCAAAAAGGGGTGAAAACTTTAAAAGGCTCTCCCTTTTGATTCAAGATTTCCCAAGGTTCAAAAAGCACAGATCCCTTAAAAGATTTGACCTCAATGCCTTTTTCTTGAAGAGTTTGCTTAATTTTTTGATCTTTACGCACATTATAAGGATCATAGCGTCTGTTCCAGCAAATTGTTTGAGAGCGTGTTTTTTTTGCCACACTATCTAAAATAGAAAGAGGATCGCCTTTCTCAATCAAAAGGGTGCCGCCAAGATCCTCTATATTTTTCTGAAAGGAACGAAGAGCTCTTGATAAAAACCACTGTGAAGCAGCGCCTTTGGTGGATAAATCATCCTCATGCGTTTCCTCAAAAATATAAAGAAAATGAACATCCGAGCTTTTTTGACGTGCATACTGCAAAGCCGTGTTATCCAAAAGACGAAGATCTTGACGTAACCAAAAAATAATAGACATTTTTCTCTCTTAGTAAGGGTTTGTTAACTTTTTTCACGTACAAATGAAACTAAGCACAAGAGGCAGCAAGCTGTAAACTTTGATCAAAAAGTTTTAAGCGGGCACCAATGGACGTGCGAAATAAAAAATTTAGTTAAAATTTTTTATTTTGATGATAGACTTAACATGTTAAACCCTTTGCAAGGAGCATTCGAATGCGCACAACACTTAAACTCGTCACATTTATCTCCGCAGGTTTCTTAATGACAGCCTGCCAACCTGAAAAACCAACACCCCCTGATATGGGCTCAACGTATACAATGCCTAATGCGACGTCGGGCAAAGGTGTTTACCAAGTCATTATGGATGGTAAGAAAAAAAGAATGATGTATGCGCCTACATCACTGGATATTCTTTCCGAAGATTCTTGGGGATGCTGCTGTGATGCAGATACCCCCAAAGAAGCTGCAATCGTCCGTACCAATAGATCCCTTGAGCTTCGTGTAGGCGACCTCACACCACGTATTTCTATTGAGGATGTTTCTGTTTCCTGTAGTAGCGACAATCCTGCAATGATTGAGGTTGTTTTTGATCTCAAGGCAGAGCACTCTGGTGGATCCAACGGCCTTCCAATTGTTGAAGTCCCCTTGTTCTTCTCCTCGGCAGATATTCCTTCCAACGAAGTTTTCAGCCATGGTCATGCAATGGCTAAAGTGGATTTGAACAAGCCTTATGAGATTCAACGCGTTCGTGCATTCTTTGACACAAGCGACCTCAAAGCGCGTGGTCTTACAGGATGGTCACTTCTCGTAGGTATTATGAAGTCAGAGCAAAACCGCAAATTCGAAGCAGAAGTGGCGCGTGAAGACGAGCAACATATTGCTGAGGCTGCAGGTCCTGACATTAATAAAAACCGTGTGGGCAATTTGGCACCAAGCGTTCGTGGAAGCGATGACGCCCCAAAGCCTGAGGCACTTATCACAAAATAAATAGGTATTACTACCTTAAAAAACACATCATTGCTTAGGCGTGGTGTGTTTTTTTATCCACACTAAAAGTTTTCCAAAGAAAATCCTAGAACGCCTCTCTCAAAGATTCTAGAATTAATTTCCGTTCACAAAAAAATAAAAAATTATGCTGAAAATAATCGGAGGGCGCTTTAAGGGCGCAAAACTCCTTCTCCCCGATGAAAATATTACCCGCCCCACATCAAATCGTGCGCGTGAAGCCCTTTTTAACTGCCTCTTCAGCCTCGATTTTCACACCAACGCTATTCACGTTATTGATGGCTTTGCAGGAAGTGGGGCCATGGGCCTGGAATTTCTTTCAAGAGGGGCTGCTTTATGTACTTTTATCGAAAAGGCACCGTCCGTCCAGGCAATTCTTCGTAGCAATATTCGTAAATTAAAATTAGAGCATCAGTCCCTAGTTCTGAGTAATTTTGATAGGGCCACAAGGCCTGCTCATTTTATTTTTCTTGATCCCCCTTACTTTGAATATACGCATGAGATGCCCCTTTATGCTTATGCCCTTGAAAAATTAAAAAAAAATTATCTCCCTGAAACACTGATTGTGATTGAAACAGACAAAAGCGAAAAGCTTTCGATCTCTTCTCTCCAGCTCTTATTTGAGAAAATCTATGGCACCATTAAATTGTCGTTTTTCAAGCCTATTTTTTTAAAAAATTAATAAAAAATTTAATATTTTTCTCTAATCTGATTTTTAGGAAAAAAAATTCCTGATCATTTTATGTTCTATATTGCGATTAAAATGCTGATCGGAGACAGGGGAAAATATATCGGTATTATCCTTGGCATTTCCTTTGCGGCGCTCATTATGACACAACAACCCGGAATTTTTTTGGGTCTTATGGAAAGAACGTATAGCTTTATCAGCGATATTTCCTTGCCGGATATTTGGGTGATGGACCCCGATGTACAGTACATTGATGATACAAAACCCCTTACAAGCACAGAACTTGAGCGCGTTGGAAGTATTGATGGTGTGGAATGGGCCAAGCCCCTTTTCAAAGGACAAATTCAAGTGCGCCTGGGGAATGGACACATTCAAAATTGCAATGTCATCGGCCTTGATGATGCGACGCTTATTGGTGGGCCTGGGAAGATGTTGGAAGGAAAATTAGAAGATCTTTATCAGGATAATAGTGTCATTGCTAACCTCGAAGGGGCCCTTGACAAACTTGCAAGAACACTTCCCGATGGCTCGAAAATCCCCTTAAAAGTGGGTGATGTTTTAGAACTTAACGATAATTATTCTGTTGTCGTGGGTATTGCCGAAACCTCTCGCACCTTTCAATCGATGCCGATTCTCTATACAACCTATTCAAGAGCTACAGCCTTTGCCCCTCCCCAACGTAATGTTCTGTCTTTTATTCTGGTCAAAGCCAAAAAAAATGAAGACCCTCATATCCTGGCGAATCGTATTGTTGAAAAAACGAAACTAGCCGCCTACACAAAGAAAGATTTTGAAGATAAAACACTTGATTATTACATGAAATACACAGGGATCCCCATTAATTTTGGCACATCCGTTTTACTCGGATTTCTTGTCGGTGCCGCCATTGCAGGCCAAACTTTTTACAGTTTTACACTGGAAAATTTGCGCTATTTCGGTGTTCTGAAAGCCATGGGTATTCAATCAAGCACCCTCCTTTTGATGATTATTTTACAAGCCATGATCGTTGGTGTTATCGGATACGGGCTGGGGGCTCTTGGAACGTCTATTTTTGCTTTTCTTTCGCGCAACTCGATTCTTGCCTTTAAATTTTCTTGGCAACTTATGATCCTTAGTATTTTAGGCGTTGCCTTTATCTGTACACTTGCAGCCCTTTTGAGCATTCGCAAAGTTTTTAAATTGGAGACGGCCATTGTCTTTAAAGGATAAAAAAATAAAAACTGAGAAATCTTCTGAGCTTGCTGTGAAGTGTGAGGGAATTACGAAAACTTTTTCCACAGGCGATTCAGAGGTGATGGCGCTTCGTGGCACAGATTTAGATGTCAGAAAAGGAGAGCTTCTTTTGCTTGCAGGCCCTTCTGGCTGTGGAAAAACAACACTTATTTCCATCATTTCAGGTATTTTAAAAAATGACAAAGGGTTCTGCGCTGTTTTTGGTCAAGATGTCACGCACATGAAAGAAGAGGAGCTTGCTCTTTTTCGCGCAAAGCAAATTGGTTTTGTGTTTCAACAATTTAATCTTATTCCCACACTCACAGCCGCTGAAAATGTTTCGATCCCCCTCATTATTAATGGCATGGACCGAAAACATGCAACAATAGAGGCAGGAAATGTTTTAGAACATGTAGGCCTTGCTGATAAAAAAAGTTCGTATCCCCTTCAACTCTCAGGGGGACAACAACAGCGTGTTGCGATTGCACGCGCTATTGTTCATCGTCCCAAACTTGTGGTGTGTGATGAACCCACAAGTGCGCTTGATGGAACAAATGGTCACAGGGTTATGACACTTTTAAAAAGTTTAGTAGGCGGTACAGATAACGCCATGATTGTCGTGACACACGACAGCCGTGTTTTTGAGTTTGGGGACCGCATTGCTGAAATGGAAGATGGTGTTATTTTAAGGGTTGGACCTTATAGAAAGGATATTCATGGACATTAATCATCTTAAAAGAAAATTTTATCATTCGATACAAATGATGTATGAAGGTTTTAAAGATCTCTTTTTTTCAAATGGGAAACCAAAGGTTGATTTTAACACAAGTATCATTGTGTTCGCTCTTGTGGGTATCTTGGGAGCTATTTTTCTTGTCATTCGTAGCAGCTGGCACCTTCCTGTCGCGCTTCCAGCATCACCGCCTCCATCCTCCATTTATCAAAATTTTATTGCAGCCACAGGCATTATTGAAAGTGCAACAGATAACATTCAGCTTAGTACAAATATTCAAGGCATTGTGCAGCAAGTGCATGTGAAAGTTGGTGATCAAGTAAACGCAGGTATGCCTCTTTTTACATTGGATACACGTCAAGCAGAAGATGACTTAAAACTTAAAAAAGCACAAATGTCCCAAGCAAAAGCGTTGATGAAACAAGCTGAAGCTCAGATGAAAGCTTCCAAGGATAAGTATGATCTGGCGAATCGTGTCAAAGATAAGCGTGCCATTAGCCAAGATGATTTTCTTGCGCGTAAAAATGCGTATCTCACAGACAAAGCGGCCTATGAGGCCTCGATTGAAAATTTTAATGTGGCAGAAGCCAACGTAAAAGCATCTATAACAAATCTTAGTTTGCTGACCGTCAAAGCGCCCATGGATTGTCAGGCTCTTCAAGTGAATATTCACCCGGGAGAACTTGCAAGCCAATCTCCTCTTACAGGCGATTATATCGCATCTCCCGTCAATACACCTCTTATGCTTTTAGGGGGCCTTCAAAAAATGCATGTGCGCATTGACATTGATGAAAATCAGGCATGGCGCTTTGTAAGGGAAGCAAAAGCGATCGCCTATCTACGGGGCAATAGCGCTATAAAATTTTATCTCACTTTTGTGCGCGAAGAGCCCTATGTTGTCCCCAAAACGTCACTCACAGGCACATCCAGCGAGCGCGTGGATACCCGTGTTCTTCAAGTCATTTATCGTTTTGACCCCAAAGATCTCCCTCTTTTCATAGGACAACAGGTTGATGTTTATATTGATGTTCCTAAAGAGCGTGATCAAAAATATGCGCCCCCAAAAGCACCTGAAAAAAGAGCCAATCATGAATAGTTTTTTCCGATCATTTTTCTTTTCTCTCATCTTTTTTACGCTTGCAAGCTGTGCTGTCGGGCCTAACTATCAAACACCCGAGGTATCTTTGCCCTTTTTTTGGTGGAATAAAGCTCCCACAACACCAAGTCCAGATGCCAACAAAGATCTTTGTTGGTGGGAAACATTTAAAGATCCTTTGCTCACACAATTGATTCGAGAAGCGCAAATAAGCAATCTTGATATTGAAAAAGCTTTGAGCGTTATTCGCCAAGCACGCGCAAATGTCGCCTCAAGCAAAGCTTCTTTTTTCCCTGCACTCACAGGGAGTGCCTCGGACACTCGTTACAAATCAAGCAAAAGCGGCTCACTTTCTGGTTCTCCGGGAACCAATGCCTCTCTTTTCTCCACAGGATTTGATGCGACATGGGAGCTCGATATTTTTGGCGGCATTCAGCGCGCCAATGAAGCTGCTGAAGCGTCTTTGGCCTCCTCTATTGAAGACAGTCGCTCTGTTCTCATTACTATGATGGCTGAAGTTGCTCAAAATTATATTAATCTTCGTTTTTATCAACACCAGTATAAAACCCTCAAAGATATCGTTCATTTGTGGGAAGAGTATCTGCGTGCACAAAAAGACCTTTATCAGGCAGGCCTTGCCACCGACATCGCTGTCAGCAGCGTTGATACATCTCTTCTCCAAGCTCAAGGCCTTGTCACAACAGCCGATACGAATGTAAAGCAATGTATTCATCAGCTAGGCATTCTTCTTGGCAAAGAACCCTGGGCCCTTTACAAACGGCTCGAAAATATTGGTGATATTCCCTCAGCTGACACAGTTTATCTTTCCTGTCTTCCCTCTAAAATTGTTTTTGAGCGCCCCGATATTCGCAAAGCAGAGAGAGACCTCGCCGCCGCAACAGCATCGGTGGGCGTTTCTTTTGCTAATCTTTTCCCCTCATTTTTACTGACAGGAACTCTTGGCTGGCAGGGAATGAATACGAATCAACTTTTCAAATCTAAAAGTTCTTTTTTCACAGCACAACCCACAATGTCTTTTCCTATTTTTGATTTTGGCAAACTAAGATCGAAAATCGACTTAAGTGAAGCCCTTCGCGATGAAGCCTTTATCACATTTAAAGAAACAGTCTTAAATGCTCTCCAAGAGGTTGAAAACGCACTGACCAACTTTGCGAACGAGGACGAACGACGGATGCACCTCAAAGATGCTATGATCTCCGATGAAAAAGCGTATGAGCTTGTGGATGGCCGCTTTAGCGCAGGCCTTGAGGATCAGGAGACAGCGCTTCAGGCAAAGATCACAGCACTGCAAACGAAAATTAATTATCTCGATAGCCTAAGATCACGCTCACTGGATATTGTGAGCCTTTATAAGGCGCTTGGCGGTGGTTGGGACACCGCACAGTCTTTAAAAGACACAAGCGCCAAGGAATAAAAAAACTTATTTGTTTCCAAAAGGAAGAATGAGGGGAGGAACTGTCTGAACAAAGCAACGAGTTTCCGTTACTTCTTTGCTACTTTCTTTTTCTCCAAACAGCAAAAATGTTCCCATATTTTTACCCACTGTATGCACGATGAGGGATTGATTTTCTTGACTTTTAAGCACGTTTCTTTCAAAATTATTCATCTCTTCTTCCCAATAATCACGAATATTTCTTTGCTCTCCTCTTAGATTATTCAATGTATTGATTAAGTCTCTTTTTTGATCCTCTATATCGCGCATTATAAGGGGAATAAAATTGAGAGGATCCCCTTTCTTTTTAAGATTACTCATTACCTTGTATTTTTCACCAATATCTTTTTTAATTTTATTGAACGTGTCATTATAAATAATTGGCACATAAAATTTCTTAATCTCTTTATTTTTGAATTGTTGAATAAAAAATTTCGTGACATTTTTATTGAGAATATAAATTGATTCAGAAAATGTCGCCTTAGAGGGTGTCATGGCGAGCATAAAAAGGACAAACATCTGTATTAAAATTTTCATTTGAAAAAACTTTCTTAAAAATTGATACAAAATGGATTTTGGAACATCTTTAAAAAGATGGCAAGCGGCTTTTGAGTGTTTTAAAATCAATACTCCCAAGCGGCTGATCCTGCGCTGCACAGGAGAAATAAAGACTTTCTTTACCGGTTTTTGGATCTACGTTACATTGGAGACACTGCGCACAGACCCCCTTCATCATACATTGCATCGGCCCATTCACACCCGCCATCAATGTCACATTCTCTTTTAAAAAAGATTTCAAAGACCCCTTAAGCAGTGTCGCTATGGCCTCTGTCATAGACGCTGTCCCCATCACAAGAATATGATCTATAGTGCCAAGATTTTCTTTTATCTTTTCAAGTCCATGCCCTGTATGCCCATTCAACAAATAATCCTGGGGGCGAAGAGTGATTGCATCGGATTGATTCAAACACCATATAATATGGTCAGATGCCTCCTCAATCGCTTCTTTTTTAAAAATATCTGTTCCTTTTTGATACCCTGCAATAAATGTCACAGTGCACTTTTTCTCATGCATCGCACGGGCAATGGGAAGCAAAATCGCATTGCCAAGACCCCCACCGATCAAAAGAACTTTTTTACCTTCGGGAATAAATGTCGGTGCGCCTGTCGGCCCCATAAGACTCACAGATTCCCCAACTTTAAGATGCTGACACGCTTTTGAGGACGCGCCTGTTTGCAGCACAATGAGAGAAATTGTCCCCGCCACAGGATCCACATCAATCCCCGAAAGAGGCATAGCTTTTAAAAGCGGTGCGTCGCTCTTGGATGCAAAGTTTTGAAAACGAAAGAACTGTCCTGGTTTAAAATTTTTTACAGCCATAGGGGCTTTAATCACCAATTCAAGAGCATTTTCTGTAAGGCTATTCATTTCTATAATTTCAGCACTCAGTTGCTTTTCAATAGATTCTAAAAATTTGTGATTACGCTCTTCTATCTCATGCTGTGACAAAGTATGCAAATGCGTTTTTTGCTGTAGTAATTGATTAATAGCGAGGTATCCTCTCTTCGCACTCGCCATAGCCTTTACAACATTCCCCGCAAAGCGCGGATGCATATCCCCAAACATTGTCATGGCTTTATGATTGTTACGTTTATGAATCACAAAAGGAGATATTTCTTTGAGCCCATTTCCCTCTTTTTCTGCAATTGAGGGCTCGTCATCCAAAATATTTGTATTAGGTTCTGTCCCCGTGGCAATTAACACTGTTTTTGCAGGAATAAATTTTTTTTCACCACGATTATTTTTAATTAGTACGCCTGTGACGGTATTTTTTTCATCCGTACACATATCCAAAAGTTCTGCTTCGTCTATAATTTTTACACCTTGCTGAAGCGCGTGCTGAACCTCTTCATGATTCAGTTTATACGCGGGCGATTCAGTCAATGAACGACGGTAAAGAAGTGTACACCCTCCAAGGTTTTCCAGAAGTGGCAAGAAATTTACATCACGTTTTTCACGCACAGCGCACTGTCGCTCCTCTTCAAAAAGAGTGTAATGAGGGTGCTGTGGATTTTTTTGCACATAGCGCGGGTAATACGCCAAAGCTTCTGTGGCTGTATCAATAGAGGTTAGTCCCCCACCAATCACAATGACGGGAAGCTCAATAGGAAGGTCCGTTTGTGTCTTTTTTTGATAAGCTCCCCCTAACTGTAGCGCCATGAGAAAATCACTGGCATAACGTACACCTCGCGCGAGGGTTTTTTGATAACAATCATTAAGCGTTAAAAGATGGGGTTTTCCAGCCCCCATACACAAAGCAATATGATCAAAACCCAACTCATCAAAAGCCTGCGAGGATGTGAGGGTGCCACCAAAACGCACACCTCCCATAAGTTTAAACTGAGGATACTCCTCGAGAACGCACCGAATAAGTTTTAAATAGTTTTTATTCCAACGCACCGTTATTCCATATTCCATCACGCCGCCAAAACCATCAATCACGCGGGTATCAAGATCACTGCAAAAATCCTTCCACGATGCAATGGGCTTGTGAGTAGAATGATGCTCTATTTTACTTCCATCAATTAAAACAACCGTATGTCCTTCTTGCAGCAATTGATAGCTCAGCGAAAAGCCCGCCGGCCCTGCGCCCACAACAAGAATTTTATGACCGGTGAGGGGCCTGGAAATTGGGCGATTAAAGTTCAAAGGATTCCACCGCGTGAGTAATTTATAAATTTCTACGCCATGGGGTAGGTTTAAAATGCTTTCTAAGATTTCTGTTTCACATCCCGGAATATTCACCGGTGTCTGTTTTTGGAAAATGCACGCCTTCATACAGTCATTACAAATACGATGCCCTGTCGCGGCCAAAAGCGGATTGTCGATCATTGCAACGGCAAGCGCTCCCAAGGAAGAACCTTGCATTTTGAGCGTGTTCATCTCTGAAATTTTTTGATCCAACGGACACCCTTGAAGGGGAATACCCAAAGGATTTTTTGTAAAATTTTCGCTCACTTTATCCTTAAAACCCTTTGAACATGTGTCTTTATCCTGCTTATGACAATGAATGCAATAGTGCGCCTCCGCCAAAGATTCGGGCAACGAAAAGCCTTTATCCGTGAGGGAAAAACCATCACGATTCATGCACGGATTTTCAGGTTTTCTGAGGAGATGATCGAAATCAATTTTCACAGGTGTTTGAAAAAGAACACTTTTTTTATGTTTTTCCTTCCCTTCCCTTGTATGCACAGCCCAAACACAATAAAGGGCTGCACGCTTTAATGCTTCTTCGTTGTGCGTTTTAAGAAGACCCTCAATAAAATGTGCACAATCAAGATCAAAAGACTCTTTTGGAAAATCAAGATGAGGCTGATAACTGTCAAGATCCGCCACATCATAACTCTTCAGAGCCACGCGCTGGACAAATTCCCGTTTAATGCGGTAAATAATCGCTTGTTTTGAGTGAGCCTCCTGAAGGGCTTTGAGCTCCTTCTCAATGGAAAAATGCTGGCCTATAAATTCTTCAACAAAGGGCGCAAGCTCAATCACACATGCTGATTCTTCAGCTTTTGAAAGTTTTTTTGGATTCTCAAGAGCCTGCGTATAAGACAGATAACGTACCTTATCTACTTTTTCTAAAAAATCTAAAAAGTGTCTTTGAATATAATCAATATGCGTCATGGTTTTTATTCGTTATATTTTTTTTGCCACGCCTGGTACATTAAAATGCCCCACAAACTGTAGGATCTGTCATGTTTGAAAGACATATGCGCATCGAGACGCTTTAAAATCGGATGTGTGTCTAAAAAACCATTTTCCTCGAGGTGCTTTTTTGACATTAACTCCATGGCCCAGTCTTTAAGAGGGCCGCGCAGCCACTGGGCAATGGGCACACCAAATCCCTGTTTAGGGCGATCGATCAAATTTTTCGGAACATACTGCTCAAGAATGCGGCGCAAGGCTATTTTACCGATGCCACCCTGCAATTTTAAAGACATAGGAAGCCGCCAGGCTCGCTCAATCACATGATGATCGAGAAGGGGCTCACGGGCTTCTAAGCTGTGTGCCATACTCGCCCGGTCCACTTTAGTGAGAATATCGCCTTCGAGATACATGAGCGCATCACACAACTGCATCTGATCAGTAAAAGTGCGTGCGGATTTTGTTTTTTCCCACACATTTTTAAAATGTTGCAAGGATTGTCCTGTCATCTGATGGATTTCTTTTTCATCCCAAAGTAAATACGTGCTGTGAAAAAGAGATTCTCCACTGTTAGTGCATAAAAGATCCGAAAGTTTTATAAGTTTGTCTGCTGGGTGAGAAAGATGCAGCGCTTTTTCAATCATTGTGTGGAGAATGTTATAACGACTATGGGCTGTATGCTTCATCAGTGGCACTAAACGTTTGCGCAATCCCTCAGGCACTGTTCCTAGATAACGCCACAATTTTTCACATATACGGTGACGGGTATAGCCCGCAAAAAATTCATCACCGCCATCCCCTGAAAGCGCCACCGTCACATGCTCTCTGGCCATTTTTGAAACAAGATATGTTGGAATTTGCGATGAATCCGCAAAGGGTTCATCAAAAAAATCCGTTAAACTCGGAATAATATCAAGTGCATCCTTTGACGATAAATAGAATGTGTGATGATCCGTTTTTAAATGCGCTGCAACAGCTTCGGCATAATGCGCTTCGTTGAAACGGTCCTCTTGAAAACCAATTGTAAATGTTTTAACGGGTGCTGCGTTTGCTTCTTGCATCAGTGCCACCACAAGGGAGCTATCCATGCCTCCTGATAAAAATGCCCCAAGAGGCACATCCGCAATCATACGCAAACGCACAGCCGCGCGTAACGTTTCGTGCAGCTGATCGATTGCTTCTTTGTCATTTTGAAAAGGAGTCGCTGTGTCATAGGATGCAGTCATATCCCAATAGAACGACTGTGTTTGATTAAAATCTGCATCAAAACTTATCACAGAACCCGGCGTGACTTTTTGAATTTCACGGTAGACGGACATATCGCCTGGAATGTAATTATACGCTAAAAACTCTGCGCGTGCACTTTGGCTCAGCGTTGGATTCCATTCAGGGTGAGGATAAAAAGAGCGACACTGCGACCCAAAAAAAAGAGTGCGCCCAATAACCCCATAATAGAGAGGTTTCACACCGACACGATCACGAACTAAATGAAGTTTTCGCTCATGGCGATCAAAAACTGCAAAAGCAAACATCCCCCTAAAGTGTTTAATCGCCTGAAGAAGGCCATCGTGTTCAATCGCCGCCAACATTACTTCTGTATCAGAATGCCCCTTGAAAACATAACCTGCCTTTTCCAAATGAGGCCTAAGAGCCATTGTATTATAATTATAGACCTCGCCATTAAATGTGATGACATAACGACCCGATGGCGACACCATGGGCTGATGACCGGCTTCTGAAAGATCAAGGATCGATAGTCGCCTATGGGCAAGGGCAAGCCCCGCCTCATCGTCTACCCATAGGCCAAAAGAATCGGGGCCGCGAAAACGTATTTTTTCTGACATCGCCAAAGCTGTTTTTTCAAGTTTTGTATGCTCCCAGCGATCTTTTGTCCAAAAACCTGTTATTCCGCACATAGTGCTGCACACTTTATTTATGTATTATTTTTTAAAATCAATGCATTTTTTAAGCATCCCTGCAAGCAAAAGTTAAAAAGAATCGATTGTCTTTGATGGGGCCTCAGAAATATGGTAGCATGAGAAGAATTTTGAGGAAACATTAGACAAATATTAAGACAATCCTTATATGCTATTTAACAAGAGCCATTTTCACTTCAATTAACCCAGGTCCATGCGAATGTATTTAAAAAAAATCCAAGATATTTTGAAAAAAGCCATTAATCATCTTAATAAAGGATGGGATGCTTTCATCAATCTTTCCGTTGTGAAAAAGATAAAACACAGCGCTATCAAAGCCTTTCATTTTATTGATCGCTATATCAAATTTGACAAGCAACCTACAAAAACAAAAGCAGGTATTGTTTTTGCAGGGGTTGCTGTTGGGCTTATCATTCTTTGGGTGATTGCGCGTTTAGGCGGACTTATCGTTTATAATGCCTGTGTTGTCGTGGTTGATTCGGGGGTCAAATCACGCTTTATGAAGCGTACAAAAGCTTCTGCTATTGAGGCTGCAAAAGTCGTTCCTGGATCCATTTCACGCCGTATTCAAACGGTGGGCCAACTTCGCCCTAATAATATCGTGACGCTCAAATCCGAGGTTAATGGCCGTATTACGGAAATTCCTGTAAAAGAAGGGAGCGAGGTCAAAAAAGGCGATCTTCTGATTCAGTTTGACAACGCAGATGCTGTGGCTGAGCTTAAAGATGCTGAGGCCACACTTGCCCTAAAAGAAGCTGATTTTAAGCGCATGGAAGCCCTTAAAAATGTTGTGGCTACTAACAAAATTGATGAGGCTCGAGCCGGTTTTGCCATAGCAGAGGCAAAAGTCGCAACAGCTAAAGCACGCCTTGAAAAAACGCAAATCAGAGCTCCTTTTGATGGTGTTATTGGTCTGATTGAGCAAAGCCCTGGAACCTATGTTCAGGCAGGCACAGAACTTGCCACGGTGGTTGAAAATAATCCAATGAAGGTTGATTTTAAAATTCCCGAGCGCAACCTTCACGAGGTTGGTGTGGGCCAAGCGATTGATATTAGACTTGATGGATTTCCCGATCAAATTTTTACCGGTACGGTTGAAGCCATTGATTCTAAAGTCGACACCAAAAGTCATAGTATTGCTGTGCGAGGCACCATTCCTAATCCAAAGCATCTGTTACGCGGAGGTGTTTTTGCCAACGTTAGCCTTATTGTGGGTGAGAAGGGCGATGCGCTCCTTGTGCCAGAATCAGCCTTAGAGCGTGAGGGCGATATCGAATATGTTTGGGTTGTCAAACGGGGGAAAGCAAGCCGCAAGAGAGTTCTTGTAGGCTCTAAGGAAAATAATAAAGTTGAAATTATTACTGGTATTGAGCCTGGATCGATTGTTGTAACAGCGGGTCAAACACGCTTTGCGGGGGATGGACACCCTGTAAAAATACTCAATTTGAATGAAGACGGGACTGAAAAACCTGAGGCTGAGAAGAAAAAAATCGAGGACGTTAGTGACGAAGACGATGATGAGTAGAATGCTCACGATCTTCCGCCCTAGAAAAAAGCTGATGCCCACGCAATAGATATAGATAAAGAGGACGCCCTTTTATGAAAATTTCTGAAATTTGTATTCAACGCCCTGTCCTTGCGTGGGTGTTGACTTTTCTCCTTACCATTCTTGGTCTGATTGCAGGAAGCCGTCTTCCTTTGTTGCAATATCCTAAAACAGAGCGCCCCTATGTCACGATCGAAACAAGCCTTCTCGGTGCAGCGCCTGAAATTGTTGAAAGTCAGCTGACAAAATTTATTGAAGAAGCCATGGCAGGTATCGAAGGCCTTGAGGAAATTACCTCCACAAGCCAAGTAGAAGATAGCAAGGTTATGCTTGAGTTCATCCCAGGCTATTCTATGGAAACGGCAACGAATAATATCCGTGATCGCCTTGCCAAAAAAGCTGATACTCTCCCAGAAGAGGCCACGCGCCCTATTTTGACACAGTCCCGCGCGGAAGAAAAACCCATTATTACCCTTGCCCTGACGAGTGATACATTGCCCGCAAGTGAACTTGCTGACTATGCAGAGCATAATCTTCAAAAGGATATTGAATCCATCCCAGGTGTTGCGAGCGTTCAAGTGCTTGGTGCAGGGCATTATGTGATGCACCTCTATCTCGATCCAGTCAAACTTGCAGCCTACAATATTACAGCCCACGATGTCCGCATTGCGATAAAACGCAATAACTTTGATAAACCCGCTGGAAAATTGATTGGCAAGGACCGTGAATATATCGTCACAACCGTCGCAAGTATTGAAACACCCGAGGAGTTTAATAGTCTCGTTATTGCAGAGCGGGAAGGACACCTTGTTCGGCTGAGTGATATTGGTTATGCAAAGGTCACCGATGATAACACAAAAACAAAAACGATTTATAATGGCGGCGAAGGCGTCAGTATTGGCATTATCAAACAATCCCTCTCGAATCCGCTTCAGGTTTCCGAAGATGTTCAAAAGTGGATGGAGAGTGCGAAAAAAAATCTCCCCGAGGGGATTAAAATTCATATTGGTTCGGATAAAACAACGTTTATCAAACGCTCACTGCATGAGGTTTATCAAACTATTTTTGAAGCAACTCTTCTTGTGATTCTTGTTGTTTTTGGCTTTTTAAGATCCATGCGCGCATCGATTATTCCTCTTGTGACGATCCCTGTCTCGCTTATTGGTGCTCTTTTCCTGATGTACCTCCTTGGCTTTAGTATTAACACACTCACACTCCTTGCTCTTGTGCTTGCGGTGGGGCTTGTGGTGGACGATGCGATTGTTATCTTAGAAAACGTTTATCGGCATATTGAAATGGGAGCAACGCCCTATGTTGCTTCTTTTCGTGCTGTGCGGGAAATTAGTTTTGCTGTTATCGCCATGACACTGACTCTAGCCGCTGTGTATGCCCCCATTTCTCTTGCAGAAGGTATGATTGGAAAGTTTTTTAAAGAATTCTCGCTCACGCTTGCGGGGGCCGTTGTTATCTCTGGCTTTTCTGCTTTAACACTTTCCCCGATGATGTGCGCACGTCTTCTAAAGGCCCATGATCATAAAAAACCCAAAAAACCAACGGCAGGATCTTCCCTTCGCGATAAATTAAAATACACATTCTTCAGCGATGTATGGCTCGAAGTTATCGAGGGATTTTATGAAAACTTGCTGAAAAAAACCCTCAAAAAACGTGTGCGTATGGCGTTTTTAGGGCTGTCTTTTGCAGGGCTCGGTGGTGTTGTTTATCTTTTGCTTCCAAGCGAATATTTCCCTCAGGAAGATCAAGGCTCTATTTTTATTGAGGGATCGGCTCCCCACTCAGCAACACTTGCCTATACGGATCGTTATGTGAGTCAAATCGATAAGTTTCTTGGCAGCTTGCCTGATGATATTGAAAAGCGCGTGACGCAAATTAATAATCCAACCTATGACATTAGTGTTCAGCTTAAGGCGGACCGTAAGCACTCTACGGCTGAAGTCTCGGAGATGATTAAGAATTTTATGTCTAATGTCACAGGTATTGAAGGACGTGTTGAAGGCGGTGGTGGCGGCAGTGGCAGCAGTGATAAATCGAACTCTGTCGAATTCGTTGTTATGGCAGGATCAAAGTCTTACAGGGAACTAAAAGAGATCGCAAGCAATGTGGTTCAAAGTTGCTATCGCTCGGGCATTGTGGATATGGTCACCTCAGAACTGAGTAACGGTGATACCCAAGATTATACAATTACTCTTGTGCGTGACAAAATTTCAGCCCTCAATATCGAGCCTCTCACGATTGCAGAAATGATCGAAATTTTGATGCGGGGTCAAAAAGCAGGTCACTTTAAAAAAGATAATAAACTTTATGATGTACGTGTCGAGGTTGAGGATAAAAATCGTCAAACACCGTATGATATTACAAATCTTTTCGTGCGCTCCGGCGATAAGCAAGGCACGTTGATTCCGCTTTCTGAACTTGTGACTGTGCGTGCGCGTTCGGGCCCTGTGGAAATGCATCACACAAATCGCCAACGCTCCGTCACTATTCGTGCAATCTTGAAAAAAGATATTCTCCTTGGCGAAGGTGTCAAGCGCGTGGAGGAAATTGCTAAAGATGTTCTCCCCGAAGATGTGCGCTATGAGTTTTCAGGTGATACAAAACGCTTTTTAAATGAAAGCAAGACGATGCTCATGATCTTTGGCCTTGCGATTGCCTTTATTTATCTGATTATGGCGGCGCAATTCGAAAGTTGGATCGATCCTTTTATTATTATGTTTAGTGTGCCGCTCTCTCTCTCAGGAGCCATCCTAACCCTTGCACTCATTCAAAACGGCAGCCTGAATATTTATAGTAATATTGGTCTTGTGACGTTGATTGGCTTGATTACCAAGCATGGTATTATGATGGTGGACTTTGCCAACAAGCGCCGTGATAGTGGGGAGGATATTATTACAGCGGTGATTAATGCCTCGAAGATGCGTCTTCGCCCCATTTTAATGACGACATTTGCGATGGTTCTAGGGGCTCTTCCCCTTGCATTTGCAACAGGTGCAGGTTTTGAAACACGCCGTCAGATTGGCTGGGTGATTGTTGGCGGTATGACAATTGGAACGATTTTTACTCTTGTTGTTCTGCCTACGGTGTATACTTTTTTCACCCGCAAAACCCGCAAAGCTGTTCCAGCGGTGCCACAATAAATAGAGTGGGGGGAGTTGAATGACAGATACTCTCCCTATTTTTACTCTTCCGGCGATTTTTGACCGTAAAAAAATCCAGCGCAACCGAAACAAAGCCTGTTTTAAAAGCGTTCATCAACTTTTTCAGTGGACATCCTCGCGTCTGATTGAAAGACTTTCTCTTGTCAAAAAAGAATTTAGTCATGTTCTTGAAATAGGCAGTTCCCTTGATTTTTTTTATCAGCACCTATCGTCCCAAAACCCTTCGCTAGAATCTTATTATCAGATGGATAGTGCTCAAAATCTTTTGATGGCGTCGCACCGAAATATTCTATCGATACGTGCCGACGAAGAGTCGCTACCGCTTGAAAAACAAAACCTTGACCTTATCGTCAGTCATCTTACAGCCCACTTTATGAATGACCTTCCAGGCTTTTTTAAACAGGTTAATCATGCCCTCAAACCGGATGGTTATTTCCTCGGTGTGATGTTTGGTGAACAGACACTTCAAGAACTTTCTATCGCTTTTTATCAGACGCATATGGATTTATTTTGCGGTGCAAGCCCCGTAGTAGCGCCTTTTATCACCCCTCACCAGGCGGGGAACCTCTTAATGCGTGCAGGTTTTCAGCTTCCTGTTGTCGACCGAGAGACAGTTGAAATTCATTACGACTCCCTGGGTGCTCTTCTCAAAGATATTAAAGCCTTTGGAGGGCAAGCCGCTCTCTATGCAAGTGATAAAAAAATTACCAACAACACACTTAAACATGTTGAAAAAATCTACAGAGAAACATTCTCAACCCTTGAGGGAAAATTGATTGTCACATTGGACTTTCTTTTTCTTTCAGGCTTTGCTTATCATCCCTCTCAACCCAAAGCGCTTCGCCCTCACTATACGGAAAAGCGCCTCATTGATGTTTTGTCAGACTTTAGCCATGCAAAAAATTGACTATCTTAGCCACCTTCGTTTTCCGTTCCTAGATCCTCATCTGAGGTTGATTCATCTCCAGCTTCCCCCTCTGTGGGGGCCTCTTTGTCTTTTTTTTCATCAGTTTTATCATTAATGATAGCGCCATCGAGCGTCTCTTTATCAGGCGTAACACTCTCAGTGTCATCCGTCGTATCATTATCCTTTTGAAGAAGATCTTCTTCTTCAGCTGTATCCTCTTTGGTGTTTTCCTCTTCAGGTTCATTCAGTTTCTCAAAAATTTTCGCCTCCGATGAATCAACCGTAGAGCCATTTTCTTGCTCTTTAGAACGTGTTAATTTGTCTTCATTTTCCCCCTCATCATTACTCTCATCTGTCTTGTTTTCTTCGTCGAGGCCCGCATCGACATCCTCTTCTGCAATGCCTTTTTTGATTTTTTCAAGGATACGCTCAACCTTTACTCCACCAGGATCAAGAGGTTTAGGTTTATAGGCGGATGCTCTGGAGATCAAAAGTCCCACAGGCTCATGCTCACTGCTACCGGCCTCTTCTGGCGATACTTCCGTATAAAGCGCACAATACTCAGGGATATTAATGCGCACCATTTTCCCCACAGAAAGCTTATCCACATCCACAAAGGGAGCCATTTCAGAAGATTCAGGCTTAAAGGCATAAACAGCGTAGAAAATGCCATCAAGTCCCTTGTAAAATCCCCAAGGCTTGCGCATCAAGCCATTCATCAGATCGACATCGCCCTCACTTGAGGCCTTTAAAAACCCCGTGTAAGAGTATCCTTTGAACACCGTTGCTATGTCTTGATCTTCAAGACCACGAGGACAAATAGCCCTTTTAGAAGTTTTTTTCTTTCCAGGGTGCTTTTTCTCAGATTTTTCTTTTTTTACCTTAGCAATGGCGGACTCTACCCCGTACTCCACGATGAGCAAAAAGCTAATGAGCGCAATAAGAAATCTCATTTAAGAGCCTAAATACAAAATACCCGTAGCATCATTCTATTGTGAAAACATTTAAAAAAAGGTTAATTTTTATCAACTTATTGATGTTTTTCGAAGTTTTTTTATTTTAATTTTTACATATTTTCTTAATTTTGCACTATGCAAAAAGCTTTTAGACGCTTTTTTCTTTGCAAATAACCCTTTTTTTCTCTGAGAAATGGATTTTCACGACACATTTTCGGAAATTTCGAGGTTTTTTCATGAAAAATAGTGTAATTTTTAACGCATTAGGCACGAAAATAGGTGAATTTTTAGGATTTTGAGGCGAATTTTTCACAAAAATAATTGTGATGGAGGGAGCTGAATTCAAGGGTTCTTGTCTCCTTAAGGGGTGGTGGTACGGA
>JAKBAR010000022.1 GCA_021808925.1 Pseudomonadota bacterium
CGATCTTTGCACTTTTTAAAGAAATCTTTCACATGAGTGCGCATCTATACAAAAGAGAAGTGGACCAAATCACCCTATACAACACTTAACAATCATGCGGCAGGGGATATAATTGACATGTAGAGGCGCTATCTTTTTGAGGGACGAATCCCAAGCAATCCCCCCAATGCCATGAGAAGACCACCTATCCAAATCCAAAGAACCTGCGGATGATAACTAAGCTTAATGATCCATTTATTTGGCGATGTTTTTTGGCCCAGTACACCGTATAAATCAGAAACATAATCATGAAACAGTGCGACTTCTTTTGTCATCGTATTATCGGATACATAAATACGCTTTTCTGGAGAGAGCGTTCCTATGGATTTGCCGTTTTTTGATACAATAAGTGTTGCTTTTTCGACGAGATAATAGAGGTTGTTCGAATACTCAACTTTCGACAGCTTAAGCTTGTAATTTGAAAAAGAAAGTTCTTCCCCCTCTCCTATGGAGGCAATCATATCCTGCTTCAAAAGTGAGTCCATGGACATCCCAAAAATCATTATGGCTATGCCCCCATGTGCTATGGCCATCTTGTACGGAAAAGATG
The DNA here is from genome assembly GCA_021808925.1 of Pseudomonadota bacterium. GTDB lineage: Bacteria > Pseudomonadota > Alphaproteobacteria > Paracaedibacterales > JAKBAR01 > JAKBAR01. The sequence goes on from JAKBAR010000022.1 coordinate 590, forward strand.
TCTGTGATCGCATGCTCTTCCATCCCTGATACAGAATGCCAAAAAAAAGGTTAAACGCGAGAAATAAAATCGGAGTTTGGAGGGCGAAGATACGTTTATTGTATAAAAGCACCACACAAAAGGTGACGAAAGCTACCATAAACGGTGTGAGCAACGATTGTATCCTGTATGTTTTATCGGAGCCTAATAAGGGTACGATTGACATCATAATAAGCACAATCATAGCAATGGGAACGAGTAGCATAGTATAAAAATGAGGGCCAACAAAAATGCTTTGATTGAAGAGTATTTCATAAAAAATAGGAAAAACAGACCCTACAAAAATAATACATGTCATGACTAAAAAGAGCACAATCTGAATCAAAATCATCCCCTCCAGTGACAAGTATTGGATATCTGCCTTAGAAAGAAGGGAACGGGCACGCGCTAAAAGCAGTCCCATCCCTCCTCCAAAGGCAATCACAATAAGCGCAAAGATAAATATACCCCGATCGGGCGCGTAGGCAAATGAATGAACTGAGGATACTATCCCCGAACGCACCAAAAAGCTACCAAAAAGGCACAAAGAAAACATGAGTATAGCCAAAAAAGAAGACCAAAGAACTAAGATTCCTCGTTGTTCTTGAATCATAAGCGCATGGACGAGAGCGACGCCAACAAGCCAGGGCATCAATGAGGCATTCTCCACAGGGTCCCAAAACCACCAGCCTCCCCATCCCAATTCGTAGTAGGCCCACCAACTACCGATGGTTATACCAAGCGTTAGGAAAGATAACGATAAAAGAGCCCATGGCCGCAGGAGCTTTGCCCATTTTCTGTCTAGTTTACTTGTCCAAAGTCCAGCAATCGCAAATGAAAAAATTAAGGAGGACCCAAGATAACCAAGATATAAGAGGGGGGGATGAAATCCTAAACTTAGATCGTGCAGAAGGGGATTTAATCCTTGACCTTCATCCAAAGGAGTCGCCAAAAGCTGGAAGGGGTTTGCAAGAAAAAGAACAAAAACAGTAAAACTCGCAACAATAATACCTTGAATGACAAGAACATAAGTTAGAAAGGCAGAAGATGATGATTGCGTAAAGAATCCCGCCAATACACCATAAAGACTGAGAATAAAAACCCACAAAAGCATGGATCCTTCATGGTTACTCCAAGCTCCTGCAACTTTATAAAAAAGAGCAAGCTGCGAATGCGAATTAGTAGCAACGTTTAAAAGAGAAAAGTCTGAAATTGCATACTTATAGACTAATATTAAAAATGACCCAGCAAGACATAGGAATTGAATGACAGATAAGTGTCGCGTCATAAAAAATAGTTTTTGTGTGGGCCTCTTTTTAAGGACGAGAAAAACTTGACCCAGCGCACTCACCACGACAGAAAGAAGCAGAAAATACGCTATGTTCGTCATTGTACCCCATGTCGATAGTGAAAATAATTGACCTTTGTTTGAGACCCCATCTTTTTTACTTACAATGGCGAAAAAATAAACGCCTATCCTGCAAATGCTCTCTTCATATAATGCAAGATTTTTTTGATTTGATCGTCTGTAAGATCAGGATGCCCGCCTTTTGCCGGCATGTTTTTATAACCACTCTTAATCCTCCCCAATAGTATATTTTCGTCGGTAATTGTCTTAAGAGGAGATGTTGACGATGTAAAGTTTGGTGTTCCAGAAAGGACACCTTTCCCATCTTTGCCATGGCATACAGCACAATCTTTGTTAAACATAGCCTCAGCATCCCCCTCGTCTTTGGGGGGCTCTTTTTCAGCCGGATGTTCCCTAAATGCAGTCTTTACCTTCTCCTCTTTTAAGACATGTTCTTTTTCTGCATCCGATTCTTTCTTCTTTTTGGGCAAAGATTTTGGGCTCTCATTTTGTGTGTTCCCTTTTTCATTTGATAAAGAGATGGGCTTTGGCTCAAGGCTCATAGCCTTGGGAGCTATTTCATGATCCCCCTCTCCATCCCCTGACAAAAATGCCAAAATATCTCTGGCTGTTTGTCCGAAGAGGCCTGCTTGTATCCTCATATGAAGCATGATAGGGCCCCACTGATCGGGTCGAAATTCTTGTGGACCACGATGATTGTGACAGCGCCCGCAATTATCGACCCATGCCTTAACACCGCGCGCAGCATCTCCCTGTTTTTCTCGGACTTTGGTGCTATTATCTTGTTCTCCCACAACGGGGCTCAACCATAAAATCGGGATTGTTAAAACACCTGCCAAAAATTTAATACGATAACGCATTTTGGACCTCCCAATATCATCACTTAGCATGAGCACCTCTTATCATTTTTCATTTTTGAGTATAAAAAGACAAATAAACATTCATTTAACTAAAAACCAAATACAAACTGAATTAAAAAATTATTTCTATTGTTATCTGAACCATATTGACCATGATTAATCTCGTAAGCTGCCTGAATAGCTATACTTGGTGCAAACCTGTAGTTAAGACCAAATGCCAATTGACGGCGATTGTTAGCAGAACCTGGAGCATTATAGGTTCCATAACGAAGGACGGGTTCCCATTTTGTAGATGGGATCATATAGGATGCCTGAACATACCAGGCCTTCCACGTCCCTCCTTGTGGTGATACGAGGCTTGTCAGTTGAGAGCTCACCTGTTGCTGAATATATTCCGTACGTAGAGTTAAATCTTTCCATTTGTACACAGCATCCGCACCCAATACATTGTAATTGCGTCCTTTTTGAAGAAGTGTCGTATTGTTTGCAAAATCAATAAGAGATAATTTGCCTATTGCCGCAGAAACACCTATTTCCATATTGGCTATGGGCAAAAATCCGAAACGCCCACCAAAAACACAATTGCCATTATTTTGGGTAAAACCATCTGTTCCAATATGGTCAATGCTTTTTGTCGTTTGATCAACAAATGCTTGGGGACCATTAGACACGAAAACAACATAATTGGCCGCGGTACCATGAGGCGTCGGGAAGCCTCCTCGCAGTTGCACGCCAATGTCTGATTGTGGAGCAGCTTCATCGCCACCAAAACCAACGGGTGAATCAGGTAATCGATTAATCCACGAGGGTGATAAGTTACGCACAAATTGCCCCAGTGCACTATCAAACTTACCTACGCCAAAGATAACATAATCATTAAGAACTAAATTCATGTTCAAGAAGTCTAGGCTTGTTTGCGTGTCCCCCCTCTCATCGAGAGAGAAGTCAACAGAACCTGTCAACAGTAGAAAATCTTTGTAGCTGAAAAGCAAGAGAGGATTGAGATCCACAATATTAAAGGAACCATTAGTACTCCCCTGCTTACTATATCCTGTGCTAGCCCCTCCCGCTATGAGTGCAGATATATCAGCGTTTGTCCATGAGAGGAAGTGCGTAGATAGAGGGACAGGAGCATATTTGGGTACGATCATTCCTTCTTTGCCATTGAATTTTTCGGTGGACGGGGTTTCTTTTTGTACGGTCGTATGAACCGGCACTACGGCGACTTTCTCAGCCGCTGCCTCGTCTGAAGACACCTTTGCAGTGTGACGGGGTGTCGAAAGATCAACACCCTTACTCTTTTTTGTTATCGGTTTCGTACTCATTTTGCTTGTTTGAGATTGTTTTAGGACGTCAACCTCTTTCTTGAGCATCGCCACAGCTTCGCGTAAGAGGATAACCTCTTGCCTAAGCGCATCTTCAGAAGGAGATGCAAAGGAATATGTGGTAGTCAAACATATAGTACTAGCCAACCATAAACCCAAAATGTGCATTGTATTATTGTGCATTCACCACATATCCATTCTCCTCAACTACATGAGGGTGAACCACTCTCACCTTTTTCAAAGATTAAAAACGTGAAAGTTCCAAAAGGGATTCCTTGGATTATTTTTCATAAAATTTATATAAAATGCAATTTATATTTTGAGATGCAGAACAATTATCCCCGACCACCACCCTACTCTCGCCTATCACTTTTGATGATGATATCCTTTCGAAAAGACGAGAAACAGTGACGTACCTTAAAAAGTTCCACCTGTTATAAGCAGGCTCACTGATGAGAAACTTTTTTGCATCAAAATATTGTGAGTTTTAATGTTTGTCTCTATAAATTCTCCTGACGACTAACCAGATGCTCATAAATATAAGTCCATCCAAACTTTGCTTTGCTAGCTCATTAGCAAATGTATTGATTAAGTTTTCTAAGCCATTTTCCAAGCGTGAAATTGTCTCAACACTGTCAAGACAGTTATCTTGGTCCCATTTTGTAATAATAAGCGCCATTGATGATAAGCTAAAATGGGATTTTTATGCTGATATGTGCCTCATTCAGCATTGGAGAGATCTCTCAAGAATTAATCTTATAGAGTGCCACGCCATTGAGTTCTCGCACAATATGCTCTCCCATAACTGTATAATGTTGACGCATCCACCGCGGATCAACCTTTTTAAGGTCAAAAGCTGTGTGGGTGCCAAGATTATGAAAATTCACGCTCAACCGCCGACCGATGCCCCAAATATCATCAACACGGCATAATTGAAGGTCCTGATTCATGCTTTCTTCATCTTGAAGAGAGCACACATGATGATAACACGGATCTTTTTTACTGAGTCTGCTCGCAATCTTTGCAAAATAAGGTGGGATCTTTTACTCCACAGAGATCAAAATAACGCCTCATCAACAGAATACAGTTCAACTTTTGGACAATGCGTTTCGAGGAGTGTTAAGGCACGTTTTGAAAAGTCGCTATAGAGCTGAAAATTAGAAGAAAAGACCTTTGCTTGATCTTTGTCGAGAATGTCTTTCACCTGAAAATAAGGCGCCCCCATAGCACGCCAAGGGCTTTAATTTCATTAGAGCGCACAATAATGCAGCCATCATTATTGGACAAAACCATAACCGGCTTGTTGTTAAGATCATACCTAAACAGGCGTTCGCATGACACAAGAAAAATTATTCTCATCAACAAGAGCCATCAAGAGCTGTGTGGGGAGATGAAGCGTTGATGAAGCCACAGTTATTCTCCCTTTTACACAAATTCGTGAACAACGGATGTCACAACGCCCCAGATATGGAGATCATTTGATCGATCACAGGATAATTCGGATTATCATGAATGAGCCGAAGCTGTCCTTCTTTTTGATAAAGTCGTTTAACCGTTAATTCGCCTTCCAAAACAGTAATGACAACATGATTGTGACGTGGTGAAATGGAACGATCCAAAACAAGCAAATCACCTGATTAAATACCGGCGTACACCATGGAATCTCCCGATACACGAAAGGAAAAAGGTTGATGATGGATGGGGAATCAAGTGCGCATTTAAATCAAGTTTTCGTTCCACATGATCCTCGGCTGCTGAGGGGAATCCTGCTTGAATGCGGCTGCTAAAAAGTGGAATGGAGCGTTTTGATAAAAAGCGTCTTTATTGGCCAGTGCTATTGGAAGAGGAGAATTTGGAAGGGATCTAGACATTGTGGTTTTTTCATTCTTGTAAGCACCTAATACGTTACGCACTGTTTGTTCAAGGGACGTTGGAATGCGAAGGGCTATGGTGGATTCTCCGTGCGTACCAGAATTTGCTTTACGACCAGCACCTTCGCGTTTTCCTCATCGAACCATTCTCCTATAACTCTTTCAAAGAAAAAATGATTTAGGTACATAAATCATAGAAAAGCTAAATAGCTTTATCATAAGGGGATGGGCGCCACACACATAGCAAGGCAAAGGGGTATTGGCAGATCCACTGTTTATAAACTACTCAAGGAGAGTAGAGAGGGGATTGAATCTGAATAACCTACAACAAAGCTAACCTTTACACCTTCAGCACCTCATATTTATCGATAAACCAGATGATATAAGAAAAGACAAAGTTATCTTCCTTAATGCCTGTATCTGTAAAATCGTTGTAAAGATTGTTCACAAACGAGCTATCCTCCCACTTTTTCAAGTCGTCTTCCTTAAAATCCAAATAGTTACACACATGATCGGCCATTGTATTGCAAAGAAATCGAACAACATCCGAAAGGGCGAGGAGGAAGAGAATCTCTTCAATCTCCCGTGGAAAGGGACGATTAAGGCCTACCCCATAATTATGAGTACAAAAACTTGTTTTCATCGAGTCGATCATTTCTAATCTTTTTGATTTTTTAAGAGTCTCCATCATCGTTTTTGATGCGTTATCCTCAAACGTATATTTCTTGTCATCAAGATCAAGGGATTTCATCAATTGATACGCCTCACTTTGACCCCAGTTGCGTATTTCCTTCATCATATTTTTGCCACTGATCAGACTATAATGATCCCTCAATGATTTTGCAGATTCAGGTATCGTGTCCTTAAACTCAGGATAAATGAAGAAAGTGGCTTCTTCGTGAAACTTTTTATTGCTAAAATTTTCAATATTAATGATCTTGCTATTTTTAGCATGAATGGCTTTGAAGACCGTTAAAATAGTGTGCACAGGCTTAAGGTTAAACTCCTCTGAGGCATGAATAGAGGTGAAAAAAATAATGGATGTGATGAAAAGTATGCTGATACGCATGAAAGAATCCCCCAAGGACCTGCTTCTGGCTCAACCATAGAAGTCCTTGAGGGAGGAGTAAAGGGGGAATTAGAAACCGAAGGCAAGACCAAAGGTAAGATTTCTGATGTTTATAACAGCTTTAAGACAAGACCATGCCATTTTTTGTGATGATTATGCTGTAGTTTTTAGAATTCGGATTCCGTCTGTATCTTTGAGTTTCTCATCCGAGAAATCATATTCTCCAAGACGGTTGGTGTGTGCCCATAACATCGGAGAATGCGATGACATCGCTGAGAGCAATTTGTCTTTCTGCTCAGGACTGTTCATTTCTTCCAACTTTTGTGACAAATACAGGCAGCCCCAGCAGATAACGGCGTTTTTAATGAGCCGGTTGCAAAAAGATATTCACCGAGAAGATATCTGGTGTCAGCAAAAAACGAAAACAACGAGAGGAAGCACTCGATTATATGCGTGAAGGTGACACGACACACTTGTTTTATGGAAATTATCTCGCCTTGCACGCTCACTGACTCAAATGATTAGCACGGTTAAAGGTTTTGAAGAGCACAAAATCAGCCTGAAAGTGATTACCAAAAATATCGACACATCAACACCGGAAGGTAGGCTATTCTTTCATATGAATGCTTCTTTTGACCAGTTTCAAAGGGAAAGCATTGTTGAGAATACAAAGGCAGCATTAAAATCGGCACGTAAAAATGGTCGCATTGGAGGCAGGACGCTTCTCATGACAAATGAGAAACTCTGCATGGCAAATGCCATGCTTAAAGATGTAGAAAATTATCCGTTTATTTCTGACATTATTAAGACACTCAGAATTGGAAGAACTACTTTTTATAGACATTTACCACCCAGAAGAAATTCAAGAAATCAGACCAGAAACCTAAGTTCCTATTGGTAGATACGACCTTTATGGGGTTTGACCCAAAAGCATGAAAAATATCTTTAAAAGGCAACTATTGAATTCACATCCCCTTATCATAAAGATTTATGATTTCCTTTCGGTTGATCGTACGTTTGCGACCAAATTTAATTCCTTTGGACTTAGCCTCAAGACGTCCTTCATTTGTGCGCTCTAAAATACGGTGACGTTCCGCTTGTGCAACGGCCGATAAAATGGTGACGACCATTTTTCCCATGAGCCCCTCTGTACTGATGCCATCATCAAGCAAACGAATGAACACTTTCATAGCCTCAAATTCTTTAATCAATTGAATCATGTCAGCCGTATCGCGTCCCAAACGATCGAGTTTTTTAACTAAAATCACATCATTTTCTTCGACTTTTAAACGGAGCATATTTAACCCTTCACGATGTGTAAGGTGTTCCCATTCTATAAAAATTCGATGCTCTTTCACACCCGCTTCTTTAAGGGATTTGACCTGCAGATTAAGAGATTGCTTGCTTGTTGAAACACGCGCATACCCAAAAAGTCGCATAAACTGTCTTCTTAGTCGATTTGTAGAGAATGTGTCTATCAATCGGATGAAAAACGATTTTAAAGACAATTAATTTTATGCTCCTATGAGTGTCCATTAATTTATGACATTGTGTACATAGAAAAATTAGAAAAACACTCTTTCTTGAGTCAACTCCTTACAAAATGAAGGAGAGGGTCTATGTTGCCTTGGTCGGCCGCTTGAAGAGCTTCAATAGGATCGTCGCTCAAGCCCACTTTAACACTGCAGCAATGCAGCCTATCCGATCATACCTAAACTGGCATTGCACGATATATACATAAACCGCAAAATTCTTGACACCTTCGAGCTTCCCCTTAGGAGTGGTATACGTATAATGTCTCTAGCATCCACAGCATTTATAGTGTTGCAATCCTTAACTATGACAGGCTTTCGTAAGACTTTCCTCTCTAAAGTGTTTGCAGGTGATGATCAATTCCCTCAAAAATTTATCACTTCTCAAAAAGGCATAGCATCAATAAAATCACCCAAAGAAGCGAGTGTATGTTTTGTCATATTTTTAGGAATTCGTGTAATTTTATCCTTAATATCCTTTGAGAGTTTCTCTTTTAAGGCATTCATCGTACATGGTGGGCAACAAATATAAATCTCATCCAGCTCTGAACCATTTGATACCACACAATTTCCTATATGATTGGCAAGCATTTGTAAAAAACGAGACTTTATTTTTTCTTTCTCAGATTTATCAAGCTCATACGCGTGCTTAGCACGACTCGCACTTTCAAAAACACGCCCAGGTCGATCATCATGATGACGATGTTCATGAAGATCTTGACAAACTTTCGATGTAACGTCTGTATATAAATCGTCAAGGGGAATAAGATCGCCTTTTAGAAAATCTCTCCCAAAGAAACGAGCGAGCCCCCATCAGCAACAACGATGAGAATTTTGTTCATAACCCTTCCCCCTCATTAAGTTATTTGCTCTTTTTTATGCGATCCACTCCGAAATCTTTGAAAAAAAATGGACCATTTTTACTAACTCCACTTCAAATAAGAAATAATGATACAATCCCCCTATCTATTCACTCTCACTTAACAATCCTATTTCTTTAGCAACTTCAATCACTTCGTGGAATTCCTTTGAGATAACGCTCAACAGCTGATGGACTCATCTTTTCTGCATGTTTTTCTTTTTCGGAGATACCTTCATGCGTTACATTCTTTTCATAGGCTTTCATCATTTGTCTCATTTTTTGTAGTTTTTTTCTATAATCCGTCGTTTGTATTTTTTAATCGCGCACGAGCTAAGTCAAAAACATCCTCTACACCATTATCTTTTTTATAAAAAATAGTGAGAGAAATTCCCTTCATTTTTTCAATACATCGATTTCTCATTGATCTTAAAGGCCACAATTGCACACTGAAGACTCTTTTCACCAAGTGACGTTCTTGTACATTTAATTTCTGATGTGTCATTAAACACTCTTTCTATGCTAAATCGACTACAGTCATATTTTTTTCTACTTGATCTTAAAAAACCATGTGAAATATCCATTAAATTTCCCATGTTTAAAAAATAAAGGAACTGACAGACTCGCAAAAAATAAGGATATGCAGCATCATGCTTCCTATCAATGAACTCGATACTTTTCTTGCCCGTAAGTTGCATTTTATAGAAAACAAATGAAGTGGCCACTCAAGCGTCTTGCTAATGAAATTGGTCTCTCTCCAACAAGTTCAGCAATATGAACAAGGTATCAACAAAATTTCAGCATCCATTCTTTATCAAGTCGCCTCCATTTTTAACACAGATGTAAATTCTTTTTTTTGAGGGTTATAAAGATAATCAAAAATCACCCCAAAAAAAGCCATGATTTAAAAATTCTTTTAGTAGAAAACAATGCCCATGATGAATTTGTTTTTCGCAAAGCCCTTGAATTTTATCCTAAGAAAGTTGGTCTTTATGTCATCAAAGACGGTCAAGAAGCTTTTCATTTTTTTCATGAAGCCCAACAAAATTTTGTTCCTGATCTTATTTTATGGATATCAATCTCCCCCATATTCAAGGATTCGATCTACTTCAGATGTTAAAGCGGAGGGCACTGTGGAAAAATATCTCCGTGATTATTATGTCTACGAGCACAAGTGATGATGATGTACGCCATTTCTATAATCTTCAAGGAAGCGGGTTTATACGTAAGTTTTTTCAATTTGAAGAATTTAAAGAAAACCTGGTCCAGACAATTCAATATTGGAATGATACAATGAACCTCCCATTAACATAATGAATTACATTGATCTTAGGAAAATTTCACTTTATTTCACCTCGTTTAAATAAAATATTTTCTGATAGGGTGAGCATATAGAAATCCCTTGGGAAAAGAAACGTGCTATGAAAAAAAAAGATCTTTTGCAGTTCAAACTTAATGAATTTTATTAAGCTTAGTCACCATAAAACCGTTAGTATTATTTGGGCTTCTGCCATAAGCATTTTTTTATCAGGTGCAGAAGCACCAAAACACCCTACTGAATCTCTATATTGATAATGAAAATAACAAAGAATTGGCCATTCTTATTAAACCAGAGTTCATCGATGACAGAACAGTAGAAGAGGAGAAACGCATTATTGATAAAAGGGAAGGTGAATGGATTACATTACGTCTTCCTGAAAACAGCTTGATTGAATTTGAATTGAATCAAGCAGAAATTGGTCCTAAAACTACCGCTTTTTCCGTAACCGGGGAAACGAACCCTCTAACACCGGTTGGGAAGTGTTATAATCTAATTTTGGGGCGTGACTATTTCTTGAGCTTTATAAATAATGCCTTTAGAGTCGATTGCTACAGTGAGGAATTGAAGGTGAAAGCGCCTGGGCCCTTTGGAAAGCAACATTTGAACTATGCCAAATTGCAGATAAGAACAGCCCGGAAGCATTGTTGCAGAAAACAATAATTTCAAATATTTTAAATGACAACAATAGATAGGCAGATCAAAATGAAAAAATTTATAAGCTTTATTTTTGTAATTGTAGCATGTTATTACACTACTTGCTTTGCAGAGATCCTCAAAGCAAACGATATAAAAGGTATTGAGGAAACTCTGGCGTCTATTAATCAAGATACTCTTGTTATTTTTGATGTGGACGATGTTTTGATCATGCCAAAAGATCAAATTCTGCAATCACATCATAGGTCTTATCTGCATAAACTTGAGAAAGCTTTAGCCAAACAAGAAAAAGAAGTTGAATTGTTCTGGGGAGTCATTTTATCCCAAAGGCAATCGATACTTGTCGATAAGCGCATGCCCCAAATCCTCAATGAATTGCACTCTAAAGGTATTAAAGTTCTGGCATTGACCCATGCCATGACTGGAAAATTGGGAGGCATACCCTCTATGAAAGATTGGCGTTATAATGAACTCATTCATCATGGGTATGATTTTGAAAAGTCTTGGCAGGGCGTGAAGGAGAATACCTTCAGTGGGTTGGAAAAATCTGAAAACCGACTAAGCAAAGACGTTTCGTCGCCTCCAATGTTTTTCAAAGGAATCATTTTTACAGAAATCGACAAAGGTGAAGCCTTAGCAGCGTTTTTGAGTCACTATAAGCTTAAGTTCAAAAAAATTATTTTTATTGATGATAAAAAGAAAAATCTTGCAGCTGTTGAAAGAATTGCCTCAAAGCTAAATATTGCATTTGTCGGCATCGAATATACTGCTGCCGCAATGCCGACAGAACCGTTAAATCAGAAACGGGCGCAACTGCAGTTTAAGACTCTTTCAAAAGAGAAGAAATGGATCTCTGATTTTGAAGCAGACGCTTTGCTTGCTAACTTCTCTAAAGTGAAATGAGTCTATTGTGTATGAATGCAGGAAATAAAATCATCATAAAATCTGTAAGCCTTGATGATGCAAGACTGCCTTCTGTTATTTATGGTGCAATGGGAAATCCTTCGCCAGAGAAAATTCTAGAGGTAATTGGAAGCTATAAAAATTCTGATCATGTGATCATAGGTGCTTTTATAGCTGATAGTCTTGTGGGAATTTTAGGCGTCTGTAAAACAAGTAAAATTATTACCATTCGTCACATCAGCGTACCTTTGAAGTACCAAAGACAAGGGATTGGAACGTTGTTTTTAGAAGAGATAAAGAAGCGGTATGAAGGCTATAAGATTATGGCTGAAACAGATACGGCATCACTAGATTTTTATGCTAAATCAGGCTTTACCTGTCGTGAATTTAACGGGCCATATGGGAATTTAAGGTACAAATGTGAGTTTAATCTATGAGTTTTAATTAATAATTTTTTATAGGAGATATTGTAATAACTAATGACTCAATAAAACTAGATGATATTTTAGCTGATGCTGAAAATTTTGTAGAACTAAATGGGCTGACTGTGCACAAGGGGTCAATAGCTGCTTTTCTAAAAAATATTGATGTTTTTGAGAATTTAAATTCAAATGAAACTCAGAAAGCTTCCGCTCTTGAGATGGTAAAAGAACTAGCCACAACAATCATAGCAGCCGGACTTCATAAGCAGGCAACATTTAAGAACAAAATTATCGAAGATATTTTATGCGACCTACGAATCAAGGCACTAAAACTCACCTCTCTTTAATTCTCTGGACCCTAGGCCTGATCGCGATTGGTGGAGCTATCGGCTCTTTAACCAAGCCGGAGATTAGTACTTGGTATAGCACCTTAAATCGCTCAACTCTGACACCGCCAAATTATTTATTTCCAATAGCTTGGACTATTTTATACGGCATTATTGGTGCTTGCGGCTGGCTCATTTGGCGCCCTCAAGCATTTACCAAGCTAAGTGTGATCAAAACATTATACGTGGCTCAGCTTATTTTAAACTGGAGCTGGACGCCTTTGTTTTTCCATTATCACTTAACTGGACTTGCCCTTGTAGTTTTGGGCGCTATGGATATTCTGGTCTCTGTGCTCATTTGCCTAGCTTACCGAAAGATAAGAGCAGCATCGCTGCTGATGATTCCTTACCTGTCGTGGATTCTGTTTGCAACTTACCTAAGTTTTTATATATGGCAGTATAACTGAATGAAGATTAGCAAGGGTAGTCAAGCATAAAAAACATAAAACGTCGTATTTTGATCCATGGTGACGGTTACAACTGAAGTACGGGATATGATGAATTACAAAGAACGCGTCGACAGAGTGATTAATTTCATAGGCAAGCATCTTGATGAAGAGCTCTCGCTTACTGAGCTTTGCCGCATCGCTTGTTTTTCAAAATATCATTTTCATCGGTTGTTTACGGCCTACACTGGGGTACCTCTCATGAATTATATCAAGTGGTTGCGGCTTAAAAGGGCTGCTCATCAATTAATTGTCCATAAAGAGGAGACAATTATTAACATTGCGCTGTCAGCCGGATTCGAATCCCATGAATCATTCGCCCGTGCTTTTAAACAAATTTGCGGCCAAAGTCCCAGCGAATTTAGACGTCAGGCTAATTGGGAAAGCTTCGAAAATCCACCGCAATCAATCCATATTAAAGGAGAAAGAATTATGACGATAATAATTAAAGAATTACCCGCTAAACGGCTGGCGGTGATAGAACACTACGGAGATCCCATGCGATTATCTGACACACTGGATAAACTTATTACCTGGGCAAAGGCACAACCAATCAATTTAAAACCTAAACCAGGTGAAGCTTTTGGTTTTGGGTATAATGATCCAAGAGAAGTAAAACCGGAAGAGTTTCGCTTTGATTTAGCGCTTAGCGTTCCGCAAGATTTTAAATTGAATGATCAGGTGACAGAACGCACTCTTCCTGCAGGTAGGTATGCTGTCACCATGCATAAAGGCTCGCGCGATAATATTGGTGACACGATTTACTGGCTCTATCAACATTGGTTACCGCAGTCCGGCGAAGAACTGGGGGATTTGCCTTGCATATTTTGCTATTACAATTTTGATTATGAGGTCGCTGAAACAGAATTTTTAACCGAAATTTGGGTGCTGCTGAAGTAGAGCTTAAAGTATGAGTATTGGGGGATGAATTTACCCCCAATCAATTCTCAAGCTGCTTTTGAAGCCACGCAAATGAATCATTAATGACATCTTCTTTTTTCCTCACGTAATGATCCATATTGGATACGCGCATATAAGTTACAGATGCGCCTGCCTCTTTTGCTTTGCGGACAAAAGCATCAGATGAATCGATAATTGAATCTTTCACGCCAGCTACGACCAAATATGGGGTTTTGATTTTTTCATATTCTGGTTTTGGGTAAACAATTAAAGCATCATGATGATATTTATAAGTCATGCCCGCAAGCTTAAGATGGGCACTTGGATTTTTAATTGTTTCATCCATAGCTTGATCATGATCTTTGCGTGATTTTGGAAAATACAAATCCAGTGAATACGGCATCCATGAAGGAAGCTGGGCTCTTAATTTTACATGCCAAGGAGTGTTTTGAATCATATCTTCCATAAAATTCCAAAGCGCATCGCGCCACGAAAAATCTCCAGCACCCGACCAATTTATTGTTGCAAGCGCATCTGATGGGTAGTCAGTGGTCAGCGTTGTCACAATAGGACCTCCTTCAGAAACACCAAGGAAAATGAGCTTTCCATTCCACCCCAATGGCGGATGATTTTTGAGATGTTCAATAACTGTGCGATGATCGCTCAAGCGATTAGACCGTGTGTAATGCTCCATGAATTCAGTTTTGTTAATTTGATGACCATCAACGCCTTGTTGTTCAATGGTAATTACGCCAACACCCAAGTCTAAAAATTCTTTTAAAAAGTAACGATGAAAATGAATGATGCTTGTAATGTCGTCTTCTAAAGATGAACCACCCACTAAAATAGCAATGGGAAACTTATCTCTTGAAGGTTTGCTGAAGTAATAAATAATATCAGAGGGATCTGCGCCTATTCTTTTTAACGTAAAGCGGGATGATGACGGTATGTCATATTTTGGACCGCCACTTTGCCTTTCCTCATCCGTATATTTATGTGGGGTAATCTCATCTGCAGCAACCGCAAAAGATGAAAAACAGATGCAAAAAAGCATCAGCAATAATCGACGCATCATTTTCATAACACTTCCTTTCTAAATTCTAAAATATCCCCTGGCTGACAATTTGACGATTCAGCACCTCCTTTTCAAGCAGAAATTCAAAGTTTGCCTGCATGTCAGGTCCTACAAACAATCTCAATAAAAGGGAATAATAAAGACATTATTCACATTGAAAAAACTAGTATTTCCTCTTAATATCACTAAGAAATGACTTATCCGCTGTATAAAATTTTCATATTGAGCTGTGGAAAGGAACGCACATGCAAATTCAAGATCTCTTTGTTTTTTTCTAGAAGCGCATTAAAATGGGAATGAATATACCTGCAGGCTACTTTTGGAAGTACATCAGGGGAAAAACTACAATTTTTTTCTCTTGGTCGATGTGAATTTTTTTAATGCTTTAACTGCGGAGATTCAGATATCTTTTAAAAAAAAATGGCACAGCATATTGGTTCAAACCATCATGAGGTCATAATTTCTCAAAAAGAATTTGTTCATTTTATCGATGATTTTGTTTGGCATGCGGATGAACCTCTTGCAGATTTAGCATCGATTCCTCTTTATTTTGTCTCAAAACTTGCCTCAGAATATGTCAAGGTTGTTCTTTCTGGAGAAGGAGCCGATGAGACACTCGCAGGGTATAATCTTAATGCTCTAGCTAAAAAACTAACAAGCTTGAAGTTTTTTAACTTTCTACCTTCTTCTCTTTTGAAGCATTTTCCGTTTTCAAGCCTTAAAAATCTTGCAAAAGTCGGTTACACAAATTTTTTGAAAGAAAATCCAATCCACATAACAAATGTATTTTCTGAGGATGAGAAAAAAAAACTTTCTCTTTTTTCAGCACAAAAATCATCTCTAAAATACATCCAAGAACTCTATGAAAAAAACATATCACTTGAGCCTATTGACCAGCTTCAAGAAGTCTATTGTAAAAGCTGGCTTGTTGAGGATCTTTTGATGAAGGCTGATAAAATGAGTATGGCGACATCTTTGGAATTACGTGTGCCTTTCCTTGATCATAAACTTGTCGAATGGTGTGCGACTCTTCCCCTTGAATGGAAAGTGGGATCATTATCAAAAGGCTTTACAACAAAGCATATTCTACGGTCTTTTGCTGAAAAAAGAATTCCACGAGAGATCATTACACGTCCAAAGCAAGGCTTTCCAGTCCCTGCCTATCATTGGATTCAGTCAGATCTTTTTGATTTTGCTAAAGAGAACTTAGCATCTAAACATCTCACAAATTTTTTTCATAAAAATATATTAGATACCTTGCTAGAGAAGCTTAAAAATGGAGATCAACACACCGCTCATCAAGTATGGAGTCTTATTATTTTGAATCGATGGATGAGAAGATGGAACGTTTAAATATTTTATTTTTGACGTATTGCTATCCTCCACAGAAATTTCCTCGCTCTGTGCAAATCAGCCATCTTGTGCAATATCTGCGCAAAGATTTTAAGATTACGGTTGTTACATCAGAGCCTCCACGTGAAGGAGACACCTCTCTTTTAAGTTTTACTCCTCTTGATAACGTTGTTTACGCAAAAAAATCACCTCTTACAAAGCTGATTGAGCGCTCTAAAGGTCACCGCCTCAAAAAAGCAATTTTGCCCGATTTTCAATATCTTTGGCATTTTGATCTTCTAAAAAAAACTCGCGAGATTATTAAAAATTCATCGCCAGATATTATAGTGACATTTGGGCAGCCCATGTCAACGCACATCACAGGGCTTAAATTGAAAAAACAATATCCCCATATACGATGGTTAGCCCATTTTAGTGATCCGTGGGTTGATAATAGTTTTAATGACTATAATTCTTGGACAAAAGGCCTGAATCAACACTATCAAGACAGTGTGTTTAAGAATGCGGATCAGCTTCTTTTTACATCGACCGAAACAATTGATCTTGTCACCGCATCTTATCCAAGAGAGGTGAGAAAAAAAACTATTTGCTTGCCCCACACGTTTAATCCCGATTTATACATTAGCCAAGAGAGTACTTCTAATAAAAAAATTACGTTACGCTACATTGGAAATTTTTATGGGAAGAGACAGCCTGATACTTTTTTAAAAGCGCTACAGCAATTAGCCCCTGAATATCGATCACAAATTCGTGTAGAATTTATTGGCACATCAACAACCTTACTCCACGATTTAGTGCTTACTTTTAACTTGGAAGAAACAGTTTTTATCTACCCACCCGTGACATATAAGAAATCTTTTGAACTCATGCACTCCGCGGATATTCTTTTGATCATTGATGCTCCAGCAAAGATCAGCCCTTTCTTGCCAAGCAAGCTCATTGATGCGATTGGAGCCAATAAAATTCTTTTTGGGATAACACCCACTGGGGCATCTCAAAAACTCATTGAAGAGATGGGTTTTATCACAGCGCCCCCCCTGAATATCTCGGAGATTTTAAATAAACTTAGGCAAATAATTGATAATTTTTCTAACAGTAGCCTTAAGAAGGGTCCATCAAATATTAGGGATAGATATTCAATTTCTACTGTTGGAGAACAGATGAAAAATGCTTTGAAAAATTTTTAATTTCTCTAAGTTTATAAGTTTCTCTCTTTAATTAGCCTTTATAAAGTTAAAGAGTTCTTCTTTTGAGAGCATTTTTCGCTCGCCAGATTTTCGTATTTTAACCTCGAACAAACCTTCTTTGATCGTTTTAGCCCCGATAATCACCTGAAGAGGAAGGCCAATGAGGTCCATATCCGCAAATTTTGTCCCAGCACGCTCATCACGCTCATCGTATAGCACATCAACATTCATGGATCGAAGCGTTGTATAAAGGTCTTCTGCAAGCGCATCAACCGCTGCATCGCCTTGTTTTAAATTGAGCAACCCTATATCAAACGGTGCCACAGATTTGGGCCATAAAATCCCCGCATCATCATGATGCGCCTCAATAATTGCGGCAACAAGACGGCCAACACCAATTCCATAAGACCCCATCTCAACAGTCATTTGTTTACCATCAGGCCCCATGACTTCTGCCCCAAGAGCCTTTGAATACTTTGTGCCAAAATAGAAAATATGCCCAATCTCGATGCCCTTAGAGGATTTGAGTTGCTCCCCTTTGATTGGGCACTGAGCAACATCATGCATTTCTTCTGCTGCCGCATAGAGATTAGACATCGTCGCAAAAGTACGCGCTGCGTCGGGCAAAGTCTCAAAGGCCGCATCGTAATAGATTGTGCTTTCCCCTGTGGGTGCCATCACATGAAACTCATGGCTCAGATCTCCACCGATAGGGCCCGTATCTGCTTTGACAGGAATCGCTGTCAAATCCATCTCTTTAAAAGTACGCAAATAAGATTCATAAATGCGCTCGTAGGTTTGCTTAGCCGCATTATAATCCAAATCAAAGCTGTACCCATCTTTCATTAAAAACTCGCGCCCACGCATCACACCAAAACGAGGACGAATTTCATCGCGAAACTTCCAATGAATTTGATAAAGCACTTGAGGAAGTTGCTTATAACTTTTGATATGGCTTTGGAAAATGTCCGTAATCACCTCTTCCGCTGTGGGGCTATAGAGAAGATCGCGTTCGTGACGATCTTTGATGCGCAGCATTTCCTTGCCATACCCATCATAGCGACCACTTTTTCGCCATAGATCCGCTGATTGCAATGTAGGCAAAATTACTTTTTGACACCCGATAATATCTTGCTCCCGGGAAACAATATCCTCAATTTTTTTTAAAACTCTATACCCCAAAGGAAGCCACGCATAAATTCCTGCACTTGTTTGGTGAATCATCCCCGCGCGCAACATAAGGCGGTGGGAAATCACTTGTGCGTCAGCGGGAACCTCCTTTAGGGTGGGCAAGAAAAATTGAGAAAGTTTCATATTGGAGCATTTTAAAAATAAAAAAGTGTGTCTTTATTTGTATCGAAAAAAACGTAAAAAGTATAGGATTTGATGCTTTTTCTTGTCCTTCTTAGGATTATCTACTTTTTCCTTCTTAGGATTATCTACTTTTTCCTTCGTCTCTGTGTTTGCAAAAGAATCAACATCTTTCTTTTTTTCCTCCTGAAGATTTGCAACAACCTCAGCAGAATCTATTTTTTCTTTTAAAAAAGAGTGGAAACGTAGCGGCTCTTTGAGCGGATTTTTTTCATTCAATTTTTCTTCTGCAAGAGGCCAATAGAATTTTTCTGCATTATACAGAGCCGTTGAAAAATAGTTAAAAGGACCTTTAGAGTAGGGATCATCAATTTTTTCACTATTAAAAAAATTACTATGAATTCTATAAATTCGCTTCCATGCCTCCATAAAATCATCCATGAATTCAAGGCCTTCTTTGGTTATTTTTTTAGAGGAAATCTCAGGAATATATTTTTGATAAAGATCGACGGTGGAGTCTTCACCCAGAAAATCATAGGCTTGTTTGAAGGATTTTTTCTTTTCGAATATGGGTAGATCATCTTCAATTGTTTGGGAATAAACGGGACCAGAAAATGTGAGGAGGGAGAATAAAACAACAGCTTTTTTCATGACTTTTCCATTTCATCTTAAATATTCTCACACAGTATTAAATAGGTTGAAAATATTAATAATGAGTTAATGAATGATAAAAGTGTTGTTTTATTTGGTTAACTTTAATTTAATGCGCGAGCATATCCCTTTCGACTATTTTTTTAGAAGCTTTGTTTTTCCTGTCGGCAACAACGCCTTTAGGAGAAGCCATAATGCCCTCGTTTGAAGGCAAAAGAGCAATTTTAAGGACCTCATCGACAATACTTACAGGGATAATTTTCAGACCTTTTTTAACATTTTCAGGAATTTCAATGAGGTCTTTTTCATTTTCTTTGGGAATAATAACGGTTTTTATATGGCCGCGGTGAGCCGCTAAGAGTTTTTCCTTCAGCCCTCCAATAGGAAGCACACGCCCACGCAGCGTAATTTCCCCTGTCATGGCCACATCGCACAGCACAGGACGCCCTGTTAAAGCTGAAACAATGGATGTGCACATCGTAATGCCCGCAGAGGGACCATCCTTGGGTGTAGCCCCTTCAGGCACGTGAATATGAATATCTTTTTTGTCAAAAAGACTTGGATCGATCCCAAGTTTCTCAGCCTTGGAGCGCACATAACTAATCGCCGCTTGGGCAGATTCTTGCATCACTTCACCAAGTTTCCCCGTGATTTGCGTTTTACCTTTGCCCGGCAACATAACTGCCTCAATGGAGAGAAGATCCCCCCCTACTTCTGTCCAGGCAAGCCCCGTTGTCACACCAACTTGATGCTCAAGCTCCGCCTCACCGTATTGAAAGCGCCTAACCCCAGCATATTTATGAAGATTTTTTGAAGTAATTTTAATACTTTTCGCCTTTTGCATCAAAATATCTTTGATACTTTTACGGCAAAGATTCGCCACCTCGCGCTCGAGATTACGGACACCCGCCTCGCGTGTATAATAGCGAATGAGATCTTTGAGCGCATCTGTTGTTACAGAAAACTCACCCTTTTTAAGACTATGCAATTTAATTTCTTTTGGGACCAGATGACGCAAACAAATTTGAATTTTTTCGTCCTCTGTATACCCTGATAAACGAATGACTTCCATGCGATCAAGAAGGGCTTGAGGAATTTTAAGACTATTGGCCGTTGTCACAAACATCACATCCGAAAGGTCGTAATCAACCTCTAAATAGTGATCATTAAAATGACTGTTTTGCTCAGGATCCAAGACTTCTAAAAGCGCAGACGAAGGATCACCCCGCCAATCAGCGCCAAGTTTATCGATCTCATCCAAAAGAAAAAGAGGATTACACGTTTTTGCTTTTTTCATCCCCTGAATAATTTTTCCAGGCATCGAGCCGATATAGGTACGCCTATGACCACGAATTTCCGCTTCATCCCGCACACCGCCAAGAGCAATACGCACAAAAGTACGCCCTGTTGCCTCTGCAATGGACTTGCCAAGGGAGGTTTTTCCCACACCAGGAGGGCCAACGAGGCATAAAATTTGTCCACGCACCTTACCCACACGGGCCTGTACCGCAAGATATTCCATAATGCGGTCTTTAACTTTCTCAAGACCATAGTGATCGTGGCTAAGAATTTTCTCAGCCTCTTTAAGATCATGGCGAATACGCGTGCGTTTGTGCCATGGTGTGCTTAGCATCCAATCAAGATAATTACGCACAACAGTGGCTTCTGCGGCCATAGGACTCATCGTGCGAAGTTTTTTAACCTCTGCCATCGCCTTATCATGGGCTTCTTTTGGCATTTTCGCTTTTTTTATTTTATCTTCAAAATCAGAGACTTCATCTTTTGCGTCTTCGCCTTCGCCAAGCTCTTTTTGAATCGCTTTAAGTTGCTCATTCAGATAATAATCCTTTTGAGATTTCTCCATCTGGCGTTTAACGCGCGTTTTAATACGCTTTTCAACGTTCAAAACACTCATTTCTGACTCAATAAAGTTTAAAATAACCTCTAGGCGCTTTTGCACATCCCCTATTTCAAGAAGATCTTGCTTTTCACGAATTTTAAGCGACAGGTAAGAGGCGATTGTATCTGCAAGCTTGCTCGATTGATCAATTTGAGAGATTGTCACAAGGACATCTGGTGGAATTTTTCGATTCAATTTGAGGTATTGCTCAAAATTATCGATCACAGCCCGCATCAGCCCTTCGACTTCGTCTGCAACCTCATTTTCAGAAGGAATAATATCCCCCTGCCCTTCAAAATAGCTTTTCTCAGAAAAAAACTGCGTCACATGCATCCGATCAAGCCCCTCAACAAGGACTTTCACGGTACCATCAGGAAGCTTTAATAGCTGCAAAACCGTGGCAAGTGTCCCATAAGTAAAAAGATCTGACGTGTTAGGATCATCCAGATTTCCATCGATCTGTGTGACGAGGAGGACCTTCTTTTGATCCGATTCCATCACATCCTCAAGGGCTTTGATAGATTTATCACGCCCTACAAAAAGAGGCACCACCATGTGGGGAAATACAACTATATCCCGAAGGGGTAAAACTGGGTATTTTTCACCTTTTTTTATTCCAAACATCGATCAAACGCTCTTTTTCTTTATATAAATAGGTATACTACATTAGTATATACGGTAAAAAGTATCTTTTTTATTAATTTTCTCTTGGATTTTAACAAAAAAACGGATTTACGCTAAAATAGGGCTAGTCTTCGCCTTTTTTAGCCGAAGATTTCGGTGATTTTGCCTTTTGATCTTCCTTTTCCAAATGCTTAAGCAGAGTTTTTTTCTGCTTTTCTTCCCAATCTTCTCGTAAAAATGGCAAAATATCACTCAACACAGGCAGCATACCGATGCGAAGCCCCTCAGAAAAGAT
>JAKBAR010000023.1 GCA_021808925.1 Pseudomonadota bacterium
TCAAAAAAGCTCCATAAAAGCGAAAAAATCAGCTTTCATTCTTTTTGATCTTCTTTCGAGGGGGGACGTTTAACAGCAATTTTAAGGGCTTTTTGGCAAAATAGTGAAGAAAAAGGCTCAAAAATCTGACCCAAAAATCTGAAATTTCGTGTCAAAATAGCCAAAAATCGTTTAAATAATGTGCAAACGGGCATAAAAATGAAAAATTCGGGGGAAAGGAGACTCTTTTTCACCAAGTTTTTACATTTTCTACCCCATAAAGGGTATATTTTCATGCTTTTCATACATGTTTATTATAAAAAATGATCAAAATATACCGAAAAAAGGGTTTTCACCCACAATTATCGCTCAAACATACGAAAATCGCGCGCACATTAAATCATTGCCATGCCACCATTCACATGGAGCGTTTGACCTGTGATATAATTCCCCGCAGAACTCGCAAGAAACACAGTCGCATGGGCAATCTCATCGACCGTTCCCATCCGCTGCATCGGAATACCAGAGAGAATTTTTTCCTTCACTGTCTCTGGCAGATTCTCCGTCATATTCGAGACAATAAAGCCCGGTGCAATGCAGTTGACCGTGACACCACGACTGCCGACTTCCTGGGCAAGAGCCTTGCTAAATCCAATCATCCCTGCTTTTGAGGCGCAATAATTCGTCTGGCCTGGATTTCCTGTGACGCCCACGATGGACGCAATGTTAATAATTTTTCCTGCGCGCTTGCTCATCATTGTTTTGATCGCCGCCCTGCACGCTTTAAAGCATGATGTAAGGTTGATATCGATCACTTTTTGCCAATCCTCATCCTTCATCCGCATCAGCAAATTATCACGGGTTACGCCTGCATTATTCACCAAAATATCAAGACCTTCCATGGACTCTGTTGCATTTTTCACAAGATTTTCAATGGCTGTGACATCATTTAAATCGCACGTCATCAGAGTGATCTTAGGGCGAGATTCATGCGACGTTGGAGAGTTCTCAAGCTCTTTTTTAAGATTTTCCAAAGCCTCTGTGCGCGTTCCTGAGAGCACCATATGACCGATCCCTTGCTGATAAAACGCCCTAGCAATCGCCGACCCGATACCACCTGATGCGCCTGTAATCAGTGCTCTTTTGTCTTGTAGGCAAAAAGGAGAGGAAGATCGATGTGTCATAGACCGGGGAAAATCTTAAAAAATCCAATTAAACTAAGGTGTGCATGATTTTTAATGTTTTGTAAAGAAAGTTTGCAAAAAATCATTAGAGAATTTTATCTTTGCATTTTCATTGTGAGTCACTTATGGATGACAATGAATGTCTTTGATTTTAACTCGCCATATCTAAAACTTATTCTCTAAAAAAAAAGGAATCCCCTATGCTCAAAAAAATATGTGCAGCCCTCATTCTACTTCTGGGGGGCCTTAATCAAGTACATGCAAACACAACAAGTGTTTCGCTTCTCCACCCCTTCAAGGGCCCTCTTGGTGATGCCTTTAATGCACTTATTGAACAGTATAATACAAACGCACCTGCACCCATCATGCTCTATTCCTTTGATGAAGCGAAACGCACTTATGAGGATATTCATGCGGCGATTCAAAACAATTTTGATGGAAATACGCCACCTTGCATCGTTTTTGATTACGAAATGGGAACAGCAGATGATCAAAACAATACACATCTTATTGGCGCAGAGGAATTTATCGAGGAGGTCAACAAACTATCCCCTATGGACGCGCTAAAGCTTGATGTGGAGAGGATAACACCCACACTACGCCGTTTTTATAGTGACGCAAAAGGTCGTCTTGCAGCGATTCCATTTAATTCCAACACGGTTGTCGTTTATGTGAATACTGCGTTTTTTAAGGATAAACATTTTCCAAAAACGTGGGATGAGTTTGAAAAAGTCGCAAAAAACCTCAAACAAAAGTATCCTGATAAAAAAATCATCGCGTTTGGTTGGCTCCACGGTCATCTGTTTGATCAGTGGGCTGCGATTAATGGAACGGCCATAGCCTCTGAAAATAATGGCCTGAGTGGTCAAAATCCAAAACTGACGCTGACGAATCCACAGTGGACGGATTGGCTTGTTTTCATTAAAAATCTTTATGATCAAGGCATCATCGGTCTTGATCAAGGAAATGACGCAGAGAAAAATTTCAACGAAGGCAAAACGATCTTTTTAGCTCAGGGGACAGGGCGCGTACCTTTTATTAAGCTCGATCCAAAACATGTGCGTGTGGGCCTTTTCCCCAAATTTAGCGCAAGTAAATTCAAACGCTATACATCGATTTCTGGTGGCGGTGCTTTTTGGATTTATCGCGACACCCTCGATGCCTATCATACAGCAAGCAGTGTTGAGAAAGATAAATTGCTTTTGAAACTGCGCTCTATGCGAGACTTTTTAGTCTTTTTGATGTCAGATAATGTACAAAATCAGTGGGAGGCGGATACAGGATACTTGAGCGTCCTTGCCAAGACACCCCAAAAAATCTCTTATAAAAATAATTTATTCAAAGAAACCGCGACCATAGGTCGTACTTCACGCGAGAATTTTAGTGTAAGCGATGTATCGTCTGGCATCAAAATGCCTCACTATCAAGATATTCGAAAAATTCAACTCGAAACGCTTATCGCTTTTCTTAAGGATGATAAAGCGTATTTTGACGCCCATCAAAAATACCTTATCCAGAAAAAATTTGAAGGCAATATACACAATAAAGCCGAAGCGGCTCTTGAAGTGATTCAAAATAAAGGAAATGAACTTCTCGACGCAAAAAAATGTACATGCTAGAAGAGACTAGAAGAGAAAAGTGTGCCCATCCCTTAAGGGCACACACACCTTAATATTACTCAAAAATCGTGTCGAAACTTTCTGATTTTTCAATCTCTTCGATAGAGAGACTTAAGAGCTTGTTGATTTTTGTAATATCAAATTGGCTCCCAAATTCATGCGTTTTCCAATAATATGCTTGATACGCTTTGAACCCTTTTGTGCAATAAATTTCCATATATTTTTCACAAAGGTTGCCAGTACCTTTATTCAATTTGAACGTTTCAGAATTTTCCCAGCATTTTTTATTGTATTTTTTCACAGATTCTTTCGTGTTGTAAAAATACTCAAGAGGTGTTGTGTCCTTATCTTCCTTTGCATACGCTTCGTATTCTTTTTTCCACTTCTCGCTTTTTAAAAGATCATCCACAAAAACTTTATCAATTTCTTCTTCGGTTTTAATCACAAATTTCCCATTCAATCCAAGACAAAGATACTCCAGCTGTCCCTCTTTATTCTTCCCGGTGCTCACAACATTTTCTCCCTGGTAAGCCGCATCTTCTACGTTTCTCCTATATTCTGTGTAGAGAGGAATGTTAGGAAAATAGGAAAAAATACCAACATTTTTAATTTCTTCTTTTATATCAACCGTGAGGTTTTCGGAAAAATATTGAAATAGCTGATTAGGATCATTATTTTCCAACCACTTTTTAGCTACAGCATCAAGTCTGTCGGATCCTAAAATTTTTAAAAGAGCAAAATTGCGACCAAAAAGCCCTTCCTGATCTGCACTCAAGGAACAATTTTTCTATACATAAATCGCGCAAAGCTTCTGAAAAAGGGATTTTTACGTCTTTAAGCTTTATTGTTGGCTCTTCAGGAACTATTTTTGTCACATTTCCTTTTATATCCGTGAAGTTATAAGCCATACACCCGTGTCTAATCGATCCTTTTTCCCACAACGTGGATGTTATCAAAAAATTTCCATCCACTATGAATGACCACTCGCCTGTGATCGTCTCAGGATTTTTTTAAGAGCATCTGCAACATCGTCATTAAGTTTTCATTGAGAAGAGTAGAGGTTTTTATTTTCCTCTTTTTTCTTCTCAAGGACGACAATCTCCTCAAAAGCCATAAGAGTTTCTGTAAAAACAGCAAGTAAAAGCGTAAGAGAAAAGAATTTTCTCATCATTTTTTTAACAAATATTATGCGTATACGACGAACATATAAAAATTTTTATCTTTAATATGTCAATCATTCATTGCCACAAGAAAAAGATGATGGTGATTGCACAAATCAACCACTTTTTCTTTATCAATAATTTGTGTTGTATGCGCACTCATCGCGATACCCGAGAGATTTGCACGCGCCACTTGCATCACCGTCTCAGGACCAATGGTTGGCACATCCACAAGAAGACTTTGACCTTTTTTAGCGATTTTAACGAGCACCCCACCATCAGCACTCTGTTTGCGCAAAGTTTTTGCACGGGCGAGCAGCGCCTCTGTGCCTTCAGCAGCCTCAATGCCGATAACAATCCCTTCTTGCACGACAATCGCTTGTCCCACATCAAAAGGGCTCAGAGCATCTAAAATCGCCCTTCCGCGCTGTATATCTGCTGTTGCCATGGTATTTGGAGAAATTTTTGTTAAAACACCTGAGGCAACCGTTGTATTTGAAAGAATTTGATGGGGGGCTATGACCTGAAAGCCTTCTTTTTCAATAAGCTCTGTAAGCGTTGAGAGAAGCGCATCATCTCCCCCAAAAGCCTTCATCCCAACCCGTGCAAGCCACTTTGTTCCAAGCCAATCCAAGGACAGCTCTTTAAGACTGGGGCGCGTTATTTGCCCCGCCATGACAATGTGCGTAACGTGATGGTCTTTGAGTGTTTTCAACAGTAAGCCGATATGCCCTATACTCACCCAAAATACATCATGATCTTGAAATGTTTCAGCCTGCGTCATGCCCTCAAAACACACTACGATCAAGGGAGAACCACGCTCTTTTAGTGCATGAATGATTTGCTTTGGAAGGTCGCCGTTTCCAGCCAACAGCGCGAATTTTTCCATCATATCCTGCAACATCTCTTGAAAAACCTGTGCTATTGTAGGTTAATCCTTCAAAAGAGCAATCTTTTTATCACGTCACAATTACAAGTTCATTCGCTAAAAGAAAAATAAGAGAAAAAAATGACAAAAATTATTTATGTTGCCTCCGCCGTTTTTGAGAACAAAGAGGGAAAAATTCTTCTCACACGCAGGCCTGATCATAAAATTTATCCAGGCTACTACGAGTTCCCTGGCGGTAAAATCGAAGCCGGTGAAAAACCCGAAGAGGCTTTAGCGCGTGAGCTTTTTGAGGAACTGCATTTAAATGTTGCGTGCGAGGATATGCGCCCTTTGACTTTTTTAAGCTATACCTATCCAGAACATCATGCCGTTTTACTTGTCTACCATATAAAAAACTGGTCAGGGGATCTTGTTCTTAAAGAAAATCAAGGCGGGTACCATTGGGTCTCAAAAGATGAGCAAAATCTACCTCTTCTTTTGCCCGCGAATCAATATTTGATACACTACATAAAAGAAATACTTTAGTCCCTTGACACTTTAAAAATCATCTGCTGGGATAGCTAAGTACACTCCTTCAAAAAGGTTTTTTCACAGGTGAAATTCATATTTTTTGTGTTCCTAACCTTTTTAGAAATTTCTTTTTTGTTCGCTGGAGATAACCTAAATCTTCATCCCGATCTTTCCCCTTTTTCAGAAAAAAGGGACGCTTCAAAAGAAACCAATCAGCATATAAACATACGCTGTGGTTTATCGGAGATTTATAATAATCTTGAAAAGGGTACTCTAATCAATAAGTTTACTATAAAACAAAATGAGTATTTACTAAGTTTTACATTTTCCCCAGATATCTGTGAAATTCACAAAGGAACATATACCATTGACCGAGCACTTGTATTCTATGATGAACACACAAGAGAGTATCTGTCGTTGAACTTTTATGATTTGGTTGATTTTATTTTGTACGGAACAATATCTTCAACAACAAAGCTTCAAAAGCTTTTGAACGCCTTTCCATCATCCTATGAGTTTGAGAAAAGTGAACATGGGACTTGATCTAAAGTAATATTGTCTCTAGCAAAAGAAAGCCCATGAGGGTTGCCCATATCGAACCACGTAAAATCTTTGTGAATCAATCCAAAAAACCGCCCCTCCTGTTGCGCTTTTTGCCAAAGAGGAAAAATCGAAAAAACGCCCTCTCTGTTTTTAAAAAGCTCTGGCTTTAGTATTTGAATCCCCAAATAAACATAAGGTGCACTGGGCAAATCACCGCGCAATGTTAACATTCCGTCCTTATCTCTGCACAAAAAATCCCCCACACCTTCATATCCTCTTATATTGTCCAAAGGTGTAAGAAGAAGGAGAACATCCATTTTCTCTGCATCAAAAAATGTGCGCATTTGTGCATATACAGTCGACAAATTATTTGGCGTGTATGTGTCACTGTTCACAACAAAAAAAGGGCCGTCAAAATGGTGAAGCGCTTGTCCTATCCCCCCGCCACTTCCTAAAAGAATTTCCTCGTGAGAGAGTGCATAAGGCAGACATGCTTGTTTTTCAAGGTGCGTGACAATCTGCGGAGCTAAATAATGTGTGTTAATAATAGCTTTTGAAAACCCTGCTGCTTTTATATGGCCAAGGTGATAATCCAAAAGTGTCCCGTCCCCTAGGGTGACAAGAGGCTTAGGCACGGTAAGCGTTAAGGGCCTAAGACGTGTGCCAAGGCCCGCGGCCAAAAGCATGATGTGGTCAGAGATAGATCGGGGCATTTCTTTAATTTTTATACAGTTTTTAATGCATTAACTTTTTTCAGCGAAGGCAAAATAGTTAACGTCTAAATTATCGCTAAATTCCCACTGCCACCTGAGGGGATTAAAAATAACTCCTTGGAGTTTTTTAAGCCTGAGGTCAGCTTCCTCTAAAAACCTATTCATCTCCGAAGGTTTGATGAACATCGCATGATCGTGTGCTCCCTTGGGCGCCCATTTTAGAATATTTTCAGCAATGCAAATACCTAAAAAATAACTTTTCCACGTACGATTAAGGGTCGTGAGAATCACGCATCCCTTGGGTTTTAAAACACGTGCCATCTGCCTCACAAATTCTTTTGGGTCATCAACATGTTCAATCACCTCTGACGCAACGACCACATCAAAAGATGCACCTTTCATCGCCTCAAGAGATGCATTACGGTAGTCAATGGTCAACCCCTCTCCCTTTGCATGATTCTGAGCAACGGCAATCGCCTCTTCTGACAAATCAATCCCTGTGACGTTTGCACCAAGGCGCGCCAGAGGCTCACTTAAAAGCCCACCGCCACAGCCCACATCCAAAAGGGTAATCCCCTCAAGGTTCTCTCTTTCTAATGGTTTGATATGGTTAATGATAAACTCAAGACGCAAAGGATTCATCTGGTGCAGCGGCTTAAAGGGCCCCTGTTCGTCCCACCACTGTCCGGCAAAATCACTAAAAACAGTGGATGAAGCATGCATTTAAAAATCTTTCTATTCAAAGGACGTGTCTGTCGCTTATATTACATGTATTAAAACACTCTTTGTTCGAATCCGTAAATCGCTAATGTCGCTTGTCGTTCAAAAATTTGGTGGAACATCTGTGGCAAATATAGAACGGTTGCGAGCGGTTGCAGGGATTATTAAACGCGCACGGGATAAAGGAAAACGTGTCACGGCCGTTGTTTCGGCCATGGCAGGTGTGACAAATCAGTTAGCAAGCTATGTTCATGCTGCAGGGTCTATGCTCAAAACCCCCGAAGCATTGCAGGAAAGTGATGTGATTCTTTCCTCAGGTGAGCAAGTCACAAGCGGCCTCTTAAGTCTTTGTCTTCAAGAGCTTGGCATTCCATCAAGATCGTTTATGGGGTGGCAAATCCCTATTTATACGAATTCTAAACACACAGATGCAGCCGTCACAGCCATTGATCCATCGCCTCTACATCATTTTATGGAAGAAGGGGGCATTCCCGTTGTCACAGGGTTTCAAGGGATTCATGACGCGCGCATGACAACACTTGGCCGCGGGGGATCAGATATGACGGCTGTGGCGCTCGCTCACGCCCTTCAGGCTGATTTTTGCGATATTTATACGGATGTTTCGGGTGTGTATACGGCAGATCCGCGCCTAATTAGCGATGCTGAGAAAATTGACAAAATCACCTTTGAAGAGATGCAGCTTTTGGCTGATCACGGTGCAAAGGTCTTGCAACCTAAATGTGTGGCCTATGCGTTTGAGAAAAAAGTACGTTTACGCATTCTTTCCAGCTTTCATACAGCCGAAGAAGGCACAGAAATTATTGAAACTTCTCCTTATGCCACTGCGGCCAATGATCTTTCGGGCATTGCACATAGTTTTAACGATGCGCGTCTATCCTTGCGCTCCCTTTCCCTTCAAAGCTATACTGTGCTCAGAAAAATGAGCCAAATCCTCACCCAGCAAGGACTCCTCTTTGACGGACTCTCAAAAGCAATTCATCCAGGTGAGAAAGACGCCGCCCATATTGATTTTTTTGTGACAAAAGCAGATCTTGTGCCCACGCTTACGTTTTTGAGAAAAAAACAATCGGATATTGGTTTTTCTGATATCGATGTAGATCAAAATGTTGTTAAAATTGCGCTTATTGGCCATGGATTTAAAGAGAATACAGATCTTAGCACAAAAGTCCTAAGGGTTATCACACACGAGCTCCAAGCGCTTGGCCTCTCCGCTGCCATTACCGGGCTATCGGAGATGAAGATGACTCTTGTTGCTCAAGAAAAAGAGGCGCGCCCTGTTATTCAAGCACTTCACGATTATTTTATAAAAAGAAAAAAGGAAAAAAAGGCACAATGTTAAAAAAACTATGGCAGCGGGGCTGCGATTTTTTAGGGGTTGAGCACGCTCTTTTAGGAGGCGCTATGACCTGGGTATCCGAACGCAATCTCGTATCCGCTATTTCAAATGCAGGCGGATTTGGTGTCCTTGCCTGTGGCGCTATGCCGCCAGAAATTTTAAGAGATGAGATTATTGCGACAAAAAAACTCACAACAAAACCCTTTGGTGTGAATTTAATTTTGATGCACCCTAAACTTTTTGACCTTATCGCGATTTGTCAGCAAGAAAACATTGAATTTGTTGTTCTTGCAGGGGGGATTCCCTCTCAAGCGGCCCTTGATGCGCTCAAGCAAACCTCTATGCGTATTATTGCCTTTGCCCCGAATCTTCTTTTTGCCAAAAAGCTTGTGCGCATGGGCGTCGATGCCCTGATTATTGAAGGGTGCGAAGCGGGAGGACACATTGGTCCTGTTTCAACCTCGGTCCTTGCGCAAGAAATTTTGCCCCATATCTATGAAGTCCCCGTATTTGTCGCAGGGGGTATCGCACGCGGTGAGGCGATGATTGAATATTTACGCATGGGAGCATCTGGTGTACAACTTGGTACGCGCTTTGTTTGCGCCCATGAGTGCATCGCTCACCCCGATTTTAAGCGCGCTTTTATCCGTGCACAGGCGCGTGATGCCTCGGCGTCTGTGCAACTTGATCCTCGTTTTCCTGTTATTCCCGTGCGCGCCCTTAGCAATAAAGCTACAGAGGCTTTTCAAGCAAAACAGCGAGAAGTCATTGCGCGCTTTGATAAAGGCGAAATTGCCCTCAAAGAAGGGCAGCTTGAAATTGAGCATTTTTGGGCAGGTGCCCTTCGCAAAGCCGTGATGGATGGCGATATCGACAATGGCTCCCTTATGGCGGGGCAAAGCGTCGGCATGGTGACCCAAGAACAATCGACACAAAGCATTATTGATGAGCTTATAGCGCAAGGTCTTAATTATCTTAAAAATCCTTAAAAAGTGACAAATTCTTTTCATGGTTTGAAGATTTACAATTCCCCTAATCATAACAGCTCTACAAAATTCTAAGGGATTGGGGTAAGCTTTTCTAAAATTTATTAGAACAAAAAAACTGTTTGAACTGACACAAACGTAGGGAAAAATTCGCGTCAAAAGTGCCCCTTTTCCCCCCATTTTTTCACCAAGTTTTTATATTTTCTAACCTATAAAGGGTGTATTTCTATGTTTTTCATACGCATTTATTATACAAAATCACTCACTTCCAAAAATATATTCAAAAATTCCTACTAGCATGCACACAAATTTGCTGCAATCATTGAACGAGGGGAAAAATAAAAAGACACATTAATGCGTTTCAAGGAAACACCCGCGCGGCGTTTTTTGTGGTTGCCCGTTTGTTTGGGCGTGGGGATTTGGACATACTTTGCGTTATCTTTCGAACCAGAGCCCTGGCATATTTATGCGCTTACCAGCCTTGCTTTGACACTCCTTATCGCTAATTATTTTTCTTACAAAAGCTACTTTATCAACGGCGTTGCCTTTTTTTGTATCGGCATTGTTCTCTCTTTTTACCGGGTGCACACACTGAACACCTACATGTCCACAGAGTTTTTTAAAGATATCACCCTTTCAGGAACGGTTACCTCCGTTGAAAATCAGGAAGAAGCGCTGCGCATCACCCTCCAAGATGTGCATTTTTTAGAAAACCCCCAAGAAAAAGATAATCCACGGTCACGCATTCATAAAATTCGCTTTAAAATAAGTGCGTCAAAAGTAAATACCCCCCAAAAAAGAGATCTCCTTCCGGGGGCGAAAATTATTCTTCAAGGAAAGCTTATTCCCTTTCAAGGACCCGTTTTTCAAAACAGTTTAGATATGCGGCGACAAGGCTACTTAGACGGAATTTCCTGTCAGGGAACGATCAAAAAGATCATTAAAATAGAGCCCCTTCAACACACAAGCGCCTCGCTTATTTTGCAAAAATACCGCCACACACTCACACAAAAAATTATGGAAAAACTCCCAAGTGACACCTCAGGTATTGCCGCAGCACTGATTACAGGGGATCGCTCCTATATCCATAAAAATGTGCGTCAAGAATTCGTCGACGCCGGTATTGCCCACATTTTGGCTATTTCAGGGCTGCACCTAAGTATTATTGCAGGATTTGCTTTTTTCCTTATCCGCGGCAGCCTTGCACTTATTCCGGTCATTGTCGAGCGCTATCCCATTAAAAAAATAGCGGCGATGAGTGTGATTTTTCTAACCTTTGCCTACCTTCTCATCTCCGGAGCAGGTTATCCCGTTCAACGCGCTTTTATCATGACGACCTTTGCCATGATTGCAATTATGATGGATCGTCAAGCCATCTCTATGCGCCTTCTTGCCTTTGCTGCACTTTTTATCCTACTCCTCAAACCGGAAAGCCTTCTTTCCGCAAGTTTTCAGCTCTCTTTTTCAGCGGTGCTTGCCTTGATTGCTTTTTATGAATCGGGGTGGAGAATTTTTTACGAATGGGGGCGTTATGGCGGATGGATCCGAAAATTCCTCGCCTATGTCAGTGCAATTATCCTCACGACAATGATTGCAACAATTGCAACAGCACCCTTTACAATTTTTTTCTTTAATCGCTTTACACTCCAAGCCATCATTGGCAATGTCTTGGCCATACCCCTTACGGGTTTTTGTGTGATGCCCACAGCATTTCTAGCCACAGTGTCATTGTTGTGGGGGGGAAGTCCATGGATTTTTAAAATCTTTGACCTAAGCTTGTATTTTTTAGGACAGATAGCCTCCTTTACGGCGAGCTTGCCGGGTGCAGCGATTCTTATTCCAACGCCACCGCTTTGGGCTCTTGGACTTGTTGTCATGGGAGGCCTTTGGCTTTGTCTGTGGCAAACACGCCAAAGATACATTGGCCTCCCTTTTATCGTCATTGGTTTTTTATGCTTTTCAATCGACACAACACCAGATGTCCTCATATCACCTCATGTTATTGCCTATAAAAATAAAAATACTCTTTATGTATCCTCATCAAAAGGACGGTTTGAACAAGGACTTTGGCAACGGTATTTAGGCCTCAAAGATATTCAAAAATGGGAAGGCCCCGTGATTAAAATAGGATCAACATTGCTTATCGATAATCCTCGAGCCATTGCAAAAGAATCCATCGATCACTTGTGTGATAACAAAAATTTTCATTTTTATCTGACAACGGGCTATCTCCCCAGACACAAAGCTTCTGCGCTGCGTGCGCGGGGTGCACTGATTATTGACCGTGAGAATCTTAAAAAAACAATCTATGGCTTTTGGCTAAAAAGTCACAAAGCCTTACCGATGGATCCTAATCACAAAAGACCTTGGCAATAAATCCTATCTTTAGCCTTCACTTCGCTCCAAAAGAGACGCCACTGTGGAATCTTTTTCTTTACTGCCCCTGGAAGATCCAAATTCAAAAGCATATGCATCCTTAAGACATGCACCAAAAATCCCCGCAATCGTTGAAATAATGCCAACAGCCTCGCCCGGCAATTCCTCCGAGTAATGCCCAAGAGACGCTAGACATAAAACAAGACCCATCGCGGCTGAGACCACCATAATATCAGCCCGAATATTCGTTCGTCCCGATTTCACAAACATAATATCCCGTGATCGTGCATCCTGGCGATCTTGAAGTTCAGCTTCAACCGTGCGCATTTCCATCTCAAGAATCGCTTTTTGAAAATCAATCATCATCTTATGATTTTCAGAAAGCTTTTGAATAGCCGTCGCAGGATCAAGGGAATCAGTGACAGAATTGGCAATATCAACCACTTTTTTAGCCATACTTTCTGCATTTTTTCCGCCAATCCACTTGCCAATCACAGGTGCAAATTGCGCCAGCCCCACAGCGGCTGCAAGTAAAGGAAAAACCATTTAGCCCTCCACCAACTTATAGAATACATGCCGACCAAGTTTCAAAGAGGGTTTTTGCCCTTTGGCCCAATAAGGCGCCACATACGTTGCATGATAATGATCACTTCCCTTTGTCAGATCCGGCCACGTTCCCTCCATAACATGCTGAGCAACCTCCAAACACATATTAAAAAGCGGATCACTCCCCTTAATCGTCATAAGTTTATCAAGATTCGGATCACCCTTATTCCAACAAGAAAATTGATAAGGTTTAAGACACACATCGCGCATATTTTGACCAAAACGCTTTTGATGGCGCGTTCTGTTCATCACAACATTGCCCACCGCAATCAAAGAGGCGAGACCACCGTCACTGCGTGTGTACTCACCGCGTGCTTCCCCATAAATTGTGCGTGCCAGAATTTGTTGATCTTCATCCCACATAAAATATGTCCTTTCATTCAAAAAAACGAGTATTATTACTTGTGTTAAATTTTAAAAAAACTGGATTTTTATGAAAAAATAGTTGCATTCGCTGCATTTTTCTGCGCGCGTGTTAGCCTTTAATTTTAATACCGCCACAGCTTCTGAGCGGATCTCTCTTGAAAATAAAAAGCAAAAACTTTATCTACTCCCCGATGCAGATATGATTAAAAATCAGATCTTAGAAAATTGCCTCTCAGGGTTTCACGGGCGTGTCGAAGATTTCCTTGAAAAAACAAAAATGCATGAAAGTCTTGGAAATTAAAAAAAATATAAAGAAGATATTGAGACCGCATTCACCTCTTCACGCTCAGACTATTATAAAACAATCTCACAAGAGCAAGGAAATACATTTTTTGCAGTTATGGCTATCACCGCGTTAAATTCATCAGCAAAAGACGGCATCACTCAAACTCTTATCAATATCTCCAAAGAAATCGATGCCAACTAAAGTCTAGAAAAAATCCTATTACAAAGCCGCACGTCCATCATCATTCTTGCGGCCTATCCCCCCGCCACAACCATAACCCAAAATTCTTTTTGCTTTTCAAATGCTTCTGCCACATGGGATTTTATACAGGCATACGTACTTTTCTCAAAAAGAATCCAATCATTGATAAGATAATACTCATCCTTTTTCCAAGCCCCCCTCGGATGAGGCATCACCACGGGCAGCGTCACCACACCTAAATCACTCCCCACCGATCCTTTAAAATAAAGATTTTGCCCCTCTTGCTTTATTTCCTTCAGGTATTCTGGCACAAGGGTTTTCGCCTCATCTTTTTTAATCAACGTATGAATAAGTTCATAAAGTTCCTTAAAGTTGCCATCCAACTCATGAAATGTAAGTGGCTCTCCTTTTTCACTGCGATAAATCATTTTTTCCTCCCTTGGCGTTGAAATATAACTTCGACAAATTTCGATAGACCTAACTGCTGAGCCTTTATCGAAACATAGCGACTATGACTTTTTTGAAAAGAAAACTGCACAAAACCTCTTACAATATCCTCTTCAAGAGAACGCTCACACCCTTCCAATTCCTTGGTCATAAGAACAATTTTTCCCATGCCTTTCGCCTCAAACGGTTCATTTTGACGGAGGACAAGTCCCTTTTCCTGAAGAGATTTCTGCGCATAATATTTAGGTACAGTCTTGGATTCATCGTGATCCAAGGACACATAATATTGCATGATATCCGCCACCTTAATCTGAGGATAAAAACTCCCCCCATACCCCCATAAAGGACGATAAGAACGCTCAAAAGAAGGGGCAAACTGTAGCCCCTCTTGACGCGACAACGTGATATCAAGCGTCAGTTTTTCTTCCAAAAGACACATAAATTTTTTTGTGTAAAGCGGCTTTTGAGGCCCAATATCCAACAGGTTATGATCACATTTCACACCTGTAAAATCGTTGTACTGATGATTTTTAAAAAACTGGCCATACCCCGTATAGACCAAAGCTATTTTTTCAAGAGGCCTCACCTCATCTTTCCAAAGGCAACAGGAATCATAGATTTTATTTTGATAGCTGCACGTCCCCTCAACGTTTTTCTCCACAAAGGTCGGGCGCATTTCTAAACGTAATTTAATCAACTCAGGAAGATGATTTTCACTAAAACTCTCCTCTCTAAAACTCCCTCCATGGGTCGATAAAAAAGCTCTTTCCTGAATCATAACATCCTGATCTTTAGTTTTTTCTGTGATCGTAAAAAAACGTAAATAAGGCCTCAAACTCCTTTCAAATCGCATAAAAAACCTCCTTAATATCCACAACATGTTTAGGTAAAAATAAACGATTTTGAAGCGTTATAGTTTCCTCAAGAAGATTTTCTGTCCGCAAATCTTTGAGCAACAAAGAAAAAGTTGTTGGATTATTCTTAAGGACATCCCCCAAATTACCAATGCGAGGACACTGTGCATTTTGAAGTTTAATCACTTGTGTGCGCCCATCATTCACAACACTCACTTTCTCCACAAGGGCCTGCGTATGGAGGATCCTCGTATCCGCAATTCCCCGTATCTTCAACCCCTTTACCGCTTCATCAATCATCCCCTGATCGATATCACTTGTGATCCCATCATCCACATAGACGCCCTCGCTATAGGCGCATTCTTTTCTTTCAACACCTTCATTTTTCATGCCAATAGAAAAGGCGCAACGGACAAAAGCATATCCTCTTCCCCCCTTTTTAATAAGCCTATAGTGGGTTATTTTTCCCAATATTGGCGTTTTCACCTTAAAAAGATTTTTCAAATCAAACACTTTATCTGTTGAAAGGTTCACGCCCTCCTCAAAAGGAATTTTAAACGAAACTTCAACACACCTGGCGCTTGCCGCTAAAAAACACTGCGCATATTCAACCGCAAAACGCAGTGTATCCGCCCCTTTTTGTGTTTTAAAAAAACTTGAGCAGGGCGAATCCGGCAAATCTTTGAGTGTCAGCGTCAGCATCTTAGTCGGCCGCAAGTGAGGGGCTTGAACGCAATTTTTAAAAAATAGGTGCACAATCTCCCGCCGCTTTTGACGATATCGCCACTCAACCATCAGCGTGGATGTGTACCAATGACGCTCAAACACCACCTGATGCGGCCCTTCATCCTCAACATCCCGTTGCCACAAAGGAGGTGTCGTGGTGGAATAGACATCCAAAAGCCCTGTATGCGGTGGATCAATTTTCGTGAGTGTACTTTCGACAATCCGGCAGGCAGAACGCCCTTTGCGATCCCCTAAACGCATTCCCACTTTGGGAAACGTCTTTTCAAAAGATCTTTTTGTCAGGGTATTCATCATTTTTTCAGGAAATGCTCCGGCTAAAACAGGGGCCACATCCACTTCACCTTCATCGACCTGGCGCCAATTCGCGGCTATTTTTAGACAAACCCCCTCATAGGGAAGCTCTGTAAAACACACATTCACACTTTTTTTAAAAATTTTCTCAGACTCAAGCGTCTCGTTCCCTTCAAAAAGCCCACACTTTGACACTTCGCCTGTGCAGCGATCAAATTCAAAAAGGGCGTTTTCATGATGCAATTTTTTTGTGATTTCATGGTCTTTAGCCAGCTCATAAAAATCATCTGCAGAAACACTACGAGAGCCCGAATCCTTCAAAAAATCCCCAAGACTTTTAGCCTGAATGATTGCTCTAAAATCAATTTCCCAGATATTATTTTGAGATTTGAGGGGAAAATGGCACAATTCGCCCTTAAAAAGCAGTTTCGCCTTCGACTTTTCATCTTTTTTATAGCTTAAAAAGCAAAAAAACGATTTTGGATAATGAAAATGACTCGTTTTTAGCTTTAAAAGAGCTCTTTCCCCCTCATTATGACTTATATCGACGGATAAAAGCGTCACATCATGGCAAAGATGAACGTTTTCATCAAAGTCCGCGTCTTTGTCGCACCAGGCAAAGTACAACATGCATTCCCTCCTTCTACACACAAAAAAAGAGGGCTAAAAAGCCCTCTCCTGCATTATTACTTAAAAAATCTTTTAATTTTTCTCAAAAAGCTCCTTAAGTTCGTTATAAATTTTGTTATATTCCTTTTTATGTTTTTGAATCTCCTTTACAAGATCCTTAACTTTCTCTGTAGTTTTATTTTTCTTAGCAATCTCAGTCATCTCACCAAAAGGTAATTTACGATTATTCGCGATCACACTTATTTTATTCCACCCATCGCACGAAAGATTTGAAATCCTCTCAATACAAAAGAGTAAATACAATTCCTTTTTTTCTTCTGATTCCTTTAAAACACAATTATAAGTCTTCTGCCGAAAAAGATCTGTCGCATCACCATAAAGGGGTAATTTCTCCTGCGTATAATAGGGACTTATACATAACAACTTAATCTCATGAAGTAATCGATTAACCTCTTCTTTTTTATCCATAATTTTTGCTTCAACAACAAAATTATAAAGCTCAAGAAATTTTTCCCGTATCTCTTTATTTTCCTTAAAGATATTCTCTTTCGATATCTTTTTATCCTTCAGGTCCTCACTTCCAAAAGCTATATTGGCTCCGGCTAAAAACATGAGTGACAAAGATATTGCGAGAATTTTATTCAATAAAGTCATAATACTTTTTCTTTTATATTAATATTTTCACACCGAGAACTTATCATGCATGAAGTCCCCCTTCAATATAAAATGAACCAGCTCTTTGCTCTCTTTTTCCCCTCGACAATACCGCGATAAACGACTAAAAATAGCTAAAATCATTTTTCAACATGCGTGTATGCACACTGCTCTCACAATTACAGGAAAAGCCGCGAATATTATTGGCCGCGTCCCTGTTCTCTCTTGGTTTTTTCGCTATGGTTATGCCCAAGGCGTTTTTTGGGCGCTCATGATTTGTGTTGTCAGCGTGACAAATGATATTCTCATGCGCCTTATGGGCGAGCGTTTGGCGCCCCTAGAAATTTCTTTTTTTCGCTTCCTTTTCAGTATGCTCTCCGTACTACCTTTTATGCTCCCAAAGGGCACGGCACTGTTTAAAACAACACGTCCCGGTCAACACGCCTTGCGTGCACTTCTTGGCGCAGGAGCTATCGGCGCATGCTGCTATTCCGTCAACCTCATGCCCCTTTCAGACAACACAACCATTATGTTTGCACAGCCGCTATTTTTTCTTCCCCTCGCGGTTTTTCTTCTCAAAGAGCGCGTTGACAGTGGGCGCTGGATCGCGACAATTATCGGCTTCATTGGCCTCCTGATTATCGTACAGCCCGGCACAGAGGCGTTTCGTATCGTTGCACTTTTCCCCATTACAGCCGCTATTTTGTTCGCCCTCCTCGATGTCATGGCCAAAATCATGGTCAGCAAAGAACATACGCTCACCATGCTTTTTTACTTCGGCCTCGGCACCACCATTGCAGGTGCCTTTGCGCTTCCTTTTGTCTGGACCTCTCCCACACTCAGCGAGCTTTTTTTCCTGGCCCTCCTGGGTGTTGGCGCAAACATGATCCAAGTTTGTATCTTCCGTGCTTTTGCCGCAACGGACGCCTCAGGGCTCATGCCTTTTCGTTACACAGAACTGCTTTTTTCCGCCACGATTGGTTTTCTTCTTTTTTCCGAAATCCCCCGTCTTTGGATCATCGGTGGAGGAAGCCTCATCGTCGCCAGCAATTTTTACATTACGTGGCGCGAGATGAGGCGCGAGTCCTAATCTAATTTTTCGATTTTTTCGCCACTTCCGTTTCTGCCTCACCTTTTATTTTGGCATAAAGATCATTCATTTTATCGTAATCCTTACGCTCCATCTCATATTCTTTGGAAAGATGTTCAATCGTTTCTTCTAAAAGCTCTAAGTTATATTGCGCGCGCTCTTTCTCTAACTTACTTTTAGTGTCGACAATCTTTTTTAGCTCTTTCTTTAGTTTATCCTTTTCTTCACCTTCTTTTTTGCCCTGCATACGATCTTGTAATTTTCTTATGTCTAATATGAGACTCCTAATCTCTTTCCCGTATTCTTCCCTCTTTTCATCTTTACCCATTCTCTTCCAAAGTTTTTTATCCATGTCGAGGTATGTCTTCATCTTCTTTTGATCAACCTTTGGGAGCTCACTTATCTTTTTCTCGACAATCTTTTCTTGTTTTTCAGCAAAAGATTCACT
Source organism: Pseudomonadota bacterium (assembly GCA_021808925.1). GTDB lineage: Bacteria > Pseudomonadota > Alphaproteobacteria > Paracaedibacterales > JAKBAR01 > JAKBAR01. Next base: position 18,657 of record JAKBAR010000023.1, read on the forward strand.
TGCAACAACAGACCCTGTAATTGCCCCCCCCAATAGCATAAATGCCATAGAATTTACAAGTATTTTACTAAACTTATTCATTATAATATCCTTTCGTTACGATGATCGCACATGACGATTACATGAATAGGTATAGCAAAAAAAAGTTAACAGGGAGTAAAAATTAAATCTCTTCTAATGTCATACTCCAGCCTGTGTTCCCGCCCCATTCATTGTGGGTCATTTTAAAATCCATCAGCGCCATCGACAAAAGAGGACGGTAACTGACATAACCGCCGACATCACTCACACACACGACATTCTCCTCGACCTTAAAATCAATCACCTCCCCTTTTTTATTCAGCGCGCGGAGCGATCCCTTCATAAAAGGCCGCATCAACGTTGTTTTTTCCTCCAAAAGAGGTTGCAGCAGCGGCTGAATGCACGCAACTGTCACGGGACTCCCCCGCCAAAGGTGCGCAAAAGCGGGAACATCTTTGTCCTGACATTTAATATTTGTCCCATACTTCACATCACTTCCATCCCCTAAATAGACCAATTCGCCGTTGACTGTACGGACAAAAACATCTCCTGTCATGGCCATAGGATACAATTCCTGCACGCACCCGCGCGCTGAAAAGGGAGGAAATCCAACACCCGACACTTCTAATTCTGTTTCCATTGCTGAGGACCTCTTTCAAAGATTTAGACAACACATAAAAAAAAAGAGCTGCAAAAGCAGCCCCCTCTATTAAAAAAACATTCACCTAATTTTTCTTTTTAATTTTCAATTTTTCTAGAACTCTCGAGATATTTTCTCTCCTAGATTCTTCAAGTCCATCAAACCACTCTTTATCATAGTTATGCGCATTCTTTAGAAAATAAAAAAGACGTTTATCCTTTATTGTGGATGAGACACGGTCGATCATCTCATAAAAATCATAAAAAGTGAGACCCTTTTCCAAAATCGTTTTTTTGATAAAATTCACAAACTCCTGATCTTCCTTCGTAAAAGACTCTGATGGACTTTTAGAAGAAAAACGTGGTGTAAAATCATTAATATCGCGGCTATTTTTTTCCTTAAACAGATTTCTTTCGTCCTTGATGACATCAATAATTTTTTCAAACTCGCTCAATATCTTAAGCGCCTCTTCCTTTTGCTTTTCATTGCCGTTTTCCATATAGTGCAGCCAATAAAAATAGCCTTTTTCTTCTTTTATCGTTTCTTCTATCTGGTTTTCCATTGCAAAAGAAATTGAAAATCCCATAAGCATAGAGGTAGAAATAATTTTAATAAACTTATTCATAAAAACATTTTTTATATATTAATTATTTATGAATAAAACATATAAAAATTATGCCTAAAAATCAAATCATAAAAACTACTCACTCTATCGCCCAATTGGGCATTTCATAAACTTTACCTTTTTGCATAAAGCGAAAGCTCTCCAAAAGCTCCTCAAGAGTTTGTTCATCACTACGATCATCCATCATCGATCTCCTTTAAAAATGATTTTCACTGCATTAGAATAAAAAAACAAAGTTGTGAAAAATAAATGCGCAAAAGCCTTCTCAGATGACGCTGCCCATAACCTTTGAACGTGCGACATTTGAGCACAAAGAAACACTTTTTCAGTGGCTGGATGAGCCCCACGTCATGGAATTTTGGGATAATGCGCCAGAGCATCGCCTCGACATTATTAATTTTATGGAAGGACGCACAACACGCTCTCCTTATTTTAATGGTGACCACAACTATGCCTATTGGATAGGATTCATTGGCAAGGATCCCTTTGCACTCATGATGACCTCAGAGCTCCTCAAAGAGCAATGCCTTGCGGAAAAATCACCCTACATTCCCCTTTTTGACCACCTTTTTCAAGGAGGAAAAACAATCGCCCTCGATTTTATGATTGGTAATACTCATTATCTTGGAAAGGGGCTTGCAGCACCCACACTCTGTGCCTTTATGGATTTTTTTAAGGATTCTATTGACCCCTCAGCCACCATGTACATGATTGATCCATCCCATGACAATCCTCGTGCACAGCATGTCTATCAAAAGGCAGGCTTTAGAAAAATTGGCACGTACACCTCCCAAAGGGGCTATTTTGAAGGTGACACATCAGATGTTATGATCAAAAAATATCCATGATAGCCTCACTATTAGGCACACTTATTTTAAGACCTTACGCACTAACGCCGTACAATTCATTGTCAGATGCCTGAGTTTTCCCCGCTCATGAAGGGGTTGTTTTTTACCGTCAACCTTAATGATGGCTAGGAAATTCTCTTTCTCGCCCACATCATGAGGCGTTGATTCTAAAAGTTTTTCAATTTTCTTTGAAAAATCAACAAGCGTTTGCTGACTTATTCCATCAAAAAAAAGATGCACATTAAAATGAATGATTTCTTTTTCAAAAAAGACCAGTGTTTCTAAATGATCAATTTCACAGGCTGGATACGTGCATTTAATCGGCAAACTATAGTGCGCCTGAATAGCGTTTTTTCTCAAAAATGTGAGTAAGTACGTAAAAAAAGAAGACTCCATCATGCTCTCCTTTAAAGTTCTTTGTCTTCAAATGTTGCAACAATACACCGCCAATACACATCCTCCTTTTGAAGCGCAGACACACGCCGATAGCTTTCACCACACCATGTCACATTATCAAAAGATCCAGGATCCAGGCGCAGATAAAGCATATAAGCTTTGCTCAATTTTATACGCCCATCCACGACCTCGCTTGCAGAGGCTGCTTGCACAGCATTTTGAAGAGGCAAAACTTTAAACGACGCCCAAAGTGTTTTAGACTTCTTAAAACTGCGTTTCGGTGTATCCCCTTCATTTTTTTGCACAAACGTATGAAGTGTCACAAGCTCTCTAAAATCATTTAAACAGACCCCCATCTTTTACCCCCATGCCATTACACGGTAAGGTTGTAAAAGAAATTGCACCATTCCGCTCAAACCATCCACCGCATCCACACGCTTGTCATACATTTCTGCAGCAACGAGTGTGATTGCCTGACGAATCGGCAAAGGGATACTCGACCCCGCTTCGCCATAGCCTGCTTTGTAAATAATTTCAACGTTCTCCGCCAAAACACTTAAAAAAGGGCGGGACCCGTTAAGCGCAACGCTATAGCGCTTTAGAGACTTTTTCTCCTCTTTTGATAAAATCTCGCTCACACTGACAATATGCAAAAGAGGCGGATAATAAAGCTCAACATTATGCATAGTCTCTTTTTTTCTAAGGTGATGTGACAGTATGCGCCATGTTTTCACCAAAAGAGTACGCTCTACATAGTTTTCAACAGCCGCTGTCGCCGTCTTAATTATTGACTCTAAATAATTATCCTCCGCACTGCTCTCAAGGCGAAGGTGATTTTTTAAATGCTCGAGGGGAATAACATAGCCCTCACTTTCTTCAATACAGTCAATCATAAGTTATATCTCCTTTAAGAGAATCCCCCTCATTCCTTCGATAAAAAGACAGAGAGGGGGTAAAAAACTCAAAACACAAAAATCCTCGTGGGACCTTCACTAAAATTGAATGAGTTTAATCGCATCAAAATTAATCACATCGCCGCCGATACGTTTTGTCGCATAGAACTCAACATATGGTTTTGCAGAGTATGGATCGCGCAGCAACTGTATGTCCTGACGTTCGACAATTTGATAGGCCTGTTTAAAATTACCAAAAGCAATCGACAAACTCTCCTTCGAAGGATTAGGCATCGCATCACAAATAATCACAGGATACCCAAGAAGTGTGCTTGAGGATTCTTGAGACACATGCGGAAGCCATACATAATGACCATCTTTATCCTTCATTTTGCGTACCATTGCCAGTGTTGCCCGTGACATTATCCAATGAGCACCCTCTAAATACTCTGGCTTCATGCTATGAAAAACCTCGACAAGAACATCTGTGTCTTCAATTTTACCTTC
>JAKBAR010000066.1 GCA_021808925.1 Pseudomonadota bacterium
GTTTTGGAGTCGGGCGAGTCATGTTGAGGTGGAGCGAGGGGTGGGCCTTGCCATCAAATTTGGGGACGTGGTGGGCCCCGCAGGGGCAGGACTATGCCCGAAAAAGGGTAGGTAACTTACAATAGCAACGATGTTACAGTTCCATCTAGTTCCATGATCACTCCTTCAAAGGTAAGATCGGGCATATGCTGAAAAAGATGCTCTTTAATAGCTATCATTTGACTAAGATGACAGGAGTATTCTACCTCACGTGAAATAAGGTGGTCTTCGCCCAGAACAAGCTTGTACATACCACAATCGCGATGATCCATAAAAAGCACGTGATCAAAATGATGAATTTTTTTTAAAAGACGAAATTGCTCCAGAAAAGCCTTTTGCCAATGGGGATAGACCTCATTCATTACACCGAGAGAGGCACCTGGAAGCGTGATTTCATCATAATGCCCAATAAGTCCCCGACTCTCCATGTAAGCAGATACCTCGCTGCGAAGGCGAAAGTCCACACATGTAATAAGGAGGACCTGCACCCGCCGCAAAGGCTCGCTTTGCATCTCCGAGGGGTCCTCAAAAGGAGTCTCAAAAATTTGATCGTGCGGAGGATCTTGATGATTCATCAAGGATGTCATCTGTGGGGGGTGAGACATGTTGTGGTTGCGATTGCCGTTTACCATCGCCTCCTCCTTTTTTTTCAGAGATCATAACGACGAACAAGCCCGATCCAATGACAAGGATCGTTCCTACATAAATAGATAGCGCAATTGTCTCATTAAACAAGAGGACACTATAAAGAGTACTCCATAAAATCGATGAGTAAATAAGTGGTGCAAGGGTATTCGCGGGGGTTTTTGTGTACGCAATCGTGACACATGTTTGTCCAATACCTCCTCCTATACCGAAAATAGCAAAAATAATGAGATCATTGAGGGGCAGTGATACCCACCCTATGTGTCCAGAAAATGAACTCACGATCATCGCAACAGTCATAAGGGTCATTGAAATAATTGCATAGTAAAATGTCATACGCTCGGGGCGTTCACGGGCACTAAAAACCCGGTTGTGCACCATCACAAGTCCCTCAAAAAACACAGAAATCAAGGCACACGTCACACCAATGGTGTTCACGTGACCCGAGGGGTTTGCAATAATTGCTACGCCAGCAAACCCTGTGACAAGGGCAATCCATCCAGAAAAGGGCAATTTTTCCTTTAAAAAGAAAAAAGATAAAATACAGACGATGAACGTTGCACCAAAGGACAAAACATTAGCATCCGCAAAGGGGAGCAAAATGATAGAGGTAAAAAGACAGCAATGACTAATCGATCCGCAAATCCCGCGCCATAGGTGCGTTGGAAAATAATGGGTTTTGATAGGAATACGTCGCGTGATCAAAAAATAAACAAAGGGAATCATGGCAAAAAGATTGCGCAGGAAAAGAACCTGAAAAATAGGGTACTCTTGCTTAATGGACTTAAGACTAGCGTTGACAGTTGTAAAGACAAACATGCCTAAAAGCATAATCAAAATGCCTTGTGTGTGGGGACGTCGCATGCTTTCAGAAAAATTTTTTAAAAAAGTCATAAATTTTTTTTAACTTTAAGGGAGTATTAACACTTTTATCATTCTAATGAAAGTAGGGAAAAAAACAATCCACACATTTTGAAAAGCGCGCCCGTGTTGTCTTTTTTTTATCGTATTTTATTTATTTTTTTAATCTTTTTGGTGGATCCAGCCCATGCTGAATCTCTTAAAGATCATCTCATATGGTTCAACGAGAAAGGAAAACTGACACCGTGCGGTGAAAAGGCGCTTGCTTTTATAAAGTCCGCCCCAAAACATGGTTTAGACGCCAGTATTTATGAAAAAATTCTTCATATTACAGAGGGCACATCGACAGTCGATGCTGAACATATGATGACAAAAGCGATGGAGCAGTTTGCGCGTGATCTTACAGGTGGGGCTGAGCGTGATCTTTTTGCGCAAAAACACCCTTCGCTGACTCTCATTTTAAGTGTTTCCGATATCATTAAAAAAGGTATTACGAGCGCTAAGGATTGCACTCTTTTAACGTATTTTATGCCACATCATGTTTTGTATAAAAACCTTCAAAAAGCCCTTGCGATCTATTCTGATTACGCTAAAAAAGCCCGACAAGAAGGCGATCCTGCCTTTAATCTGACACAAACCCTTAAAAAAGGCAGTATGGGAAAAGATGTTCTTTCCCTTCGGCGTTACCTAGAATTCTATAACTATTTGACGCCGTCTGAATCAACGAATTCTAGTCTTTTCGATGATAATGTTGAAAAAGCTGTTAAGGATTTTCAAGCACATCATGGTGAAGAGGCCGATGGTGTGATTGGTCCAAAGACGCAAAAACTTTTCAGTCGTACTGCCGAGGATTATCTAAAAATTATTCGCCTTAATCTTCAGCGTTGGCGCTATCTTTCACCTCTTGAGGATAAATGTATTATTGTGAATGTGGCGGGATATTGGGTCAGCTGTCTTGAAAAAGGGCATCAGGAGCTTTGGATGAAGGCCGTTGTGGGCATGCCAAGCCGTAAGACACCTCTGTTTAAAGCACCCTTAACACATTTTATTTTTAATCCAACGTGGACCGTTCCTGATGGTATTTTTTATAAAGATAAACTGCCTCGTATTCTCCAAGATCCCGATTACTTAGATCGCATGAGTGTTTTTATGCGTGATCATGAGGGAATGCCCATCGATCCATCAACAGTTGATTGGTACCACGACCGTCCACGTCTGACATATCCTCCGGGGCGTTCAAATCCCTTAGGGCAAATTAAATTTCAAATTCAAAATCCTTATACCATTTATTTGCATGATACAAATCAAAAGGAGCTTTTTAAGAAAAATAGACGTGCGCTCTCTTCGGGATGTGTGCGCCTTGAGAAACCTATGGAACTTGTGGCGTGGCTGAGCCATGGTGAAAAATATGGAACAGTTGAAGAGGTTAAGCAAGCACTTGCTGCTTCACATGCAACTTCCTGGCACACCTTGGAACATCCTGTTCCCGTTTATATTGTCTATATCACAGCCTGGATGGGAGATGATGGCACAGTCTATTTTAGCGACCCTTACGACGAAGATAAAACGGCTTTGAAGAATTTTTCTTGACTTAAATTGTATTGTAATTTATGTGATGGACATCACCACATTATTTTAATTTTACTATGATGCGATTTATATCGTTATTTATCCTTATTTTTTTCACTCAAGTTGCTCTAGCTTCAGAAGAAAAAATACTTGATATTCAAGAATTCATTCTTAAAAAAGAGAAAACACCCTCACAGTATGCGTTTTCGCCGCAATTGATTAATAGCTGTCCCTTTGTAAATATTATGAACTTTGATCTTTGGCAAAAATATAAAGATTCAAATGAAAGTGTGAACTATTTCACAAAAAAAGAGTGGCTTGAGAAAAATATCAACGCCTTTTTAGCGATTCAAGACTCAGAGCTATATCTGCGTAAAAACTCAAACGAATATAAAGAAATTTTTGTGAATGCTTTAAATGGTTTAGGCGAAAAAGAGCTCTATACAGAAAATGGTGAATTTATTGAAGAAAACTGGACTGGAAGTGTTGAAGATCTTATTTCTCTCTTGGGTTATGCTCCCTATTTTACAAAAGAAGTGCCCTGCGTCTCTACCCCACTTAGTGTGATTTTACCGGAAACTGTGATTTTATCAAAAATACCTACTAATCAAGCTTTGAATACAGTCACATATGCAGGGGAATCTCACTATGTCGTGAGTGGCACTCTTGACCCTGGTGAAAAACAAACGATTCACTATTCTATGGGAACGTATTTTAAAATGCTTCTCTATCTTGGCATTGGCGGCGAGGGTGAAAATCTTAAAAAAGGGGATCCATACTTTAAACTTTCCTCTCTTATTAAAGAATCGATTCTCAACACAAATCACCCGTGGAATTTTTTAACACGTAAAAATTTCTTTGAATATGAACTGATGAAAATCTTTGAAAAGGATGAGGATCTTTTTAAAAAAGCGCAAAAAGTCATCGATATAGGTTCTTTAAAACCCTGGTGGGCCTACAATGAATCAAAAAAGTATTTTACAAAAAAAGGTAAGAAGCGATCTGATGTTTTGCCTCTGAAGGATCTGCCGATATTTGCTTATGATTTCTCAGCACGGCTTAATTCTTTGTGGGCCGCCAGCATTGGGAAAAGCGCTCTTCAGGCTGTGCTTGAGCTTGATGAGAATAGTTCGTCGGAGATGCAAGAAAAGTTTGATGATCTTTATGATTTTATGACAGCGCCTAAAAACTATAAGGCTTTTATTGGCGTGTGGCATGAGATCAGGGAGACGCTCAGCGCTGAAGACTATATATGTTTTTTCGGTCATGGTAACGTCATGACCTTTGCTCTCAAAAAGTTTAATAAAATTTTTGGCAAACAGCAGTACGATCACGAAGAACTTGCACAAGCCCTTGGTTTTATGAAAATTGAATCACTTTATTATAAAGAAATTCACGCTCTTTATCGATACTCGAATTAAAGGAGGATTTTTATTTTTCGGACAATGAGGAGCATTTTTTGAGGTAATTTTTGTGATTTTCGGAATAATTTTGTTGTTTTCCCCCGAATTTTTCACTTTTATGGGCGTTTGCATATTATTTGAGCGATTTTTTCACCAAAAAAGTTGTATTTTTTCCTCGTTCGAGCATAATCGCACCATTTTTTCTCTGTTTTGACACGAAATTTTAGATTTTTGAGCCTTTTTCTTCACTATTTTGCCAAAAAGCCCTTAAAATTGCTGTTAAACGTCCCCCCTCGAAAGAAGATCAAAAAGAATGAAAGCTGATTTTTTCGCTTTTATGGAG
>JAKBAR010000024.1 GCA_021808925.1 Pseudomonadota bacterium
GTTATACGGCAGTATGTTAGAAATCAGTTGAAGGAAATGGATAAGGTTGAGAAAAGGGCTGTGCAGTTAAAGTTATTTTGAAACTCGGTCCCTTGCGGCCGAGTTTTTTAAAAAGAAAAAATCGCTTTTTTCATCCTATAAAGCATTTTTTGCCAACAATTTAGAATAAAAAATACGCAAAAATCTTTCAAAAAAGCAAAAAATCTCTCAAAAAACGCGTACTTCTCACGCGAGACAACTCAAATATGCCAGCATTATCCTCAAAAAAAGTTCCATAAAAGCGAAAACTCTCATAAAATCAGGGAAAAATCAGTCAGAATAAAAACTTCTCTGAGTCGTAGTGAACACACGAGAGCCCATGCTTGACTTATAGTCAAGGCTGCTGCAGTGTTATAGAAAAATGACATTAAAACGAAAGAGCTCAAAAATGATTATTGTCACAGGCGCCGCAGGATTCATCGGATCGAACCTTATTGCCGAACTTGAAAAACGCGGAACACGCGGGCTTGTGGCCTGTGACGTTTTAGGATGCGATGACCGCTGGCATAACCTTGCCAAGCGAGACCTTTATGACTTTATTTCCCCAGAACAATTACCGCATTTCTTAGAAAATCACAAAAACCAGATTGAGACTATTTTTCACTTAGGTGCCATTTCCTCCACAGATGCCACGGATGGTGATCTTGTCCTTAAAAATAATTATCGCCTTTCTCTTGACCTTTTCGAATGGTGTGGGCGCAATCGCGTGCGCCTTATCTATGCGTCTTCAGCAGCAACCTATGGCAATGGCAGCCAGGGGTTTGAGGACAGTGAAAATGCTGACTACTTAGCGCAATTACGGCCCATGAATCTTTATGGATGGAGCAAACATCTGTTTGATCGCAGTGTCCTTCAGCATGTGTTTTCCAAAGAAACGCCCCCACCGCCACAGTGGGTGGGGCTAAAGTTTTTCAATGTCTATGGCCCTAATGAGCACCACAAAAAGGGGCAAAGCAGTGTCATTCCCCATTTTCTTAAGCAGATTCAAGAGACAGGAACAGCGCACCTTTTTAAATCCATGAAAGATGACATTAAAGACGGCTATCAAATGCGTGATTTTGTGAGTGTACATGATGCTGTGGATGTTATGATTTGGCTGCATACCCATGATAGTATTTGCGGACTCTTTAATGTTGGCACAGGACAAGCACGCACGTTTCTTGACATGGCCCATGGGATTTTCAAAGCACTCAATCTTACGCCTAAAATTGAGTTTATTGACCTCCCTGAAAAACTCATAAAACACTATCAATACTACACACACGCCCCCATCAAAAAACTTCGGGATGCCGGTTATACAAAACCGATGACATCCATCGAAGAAGGGATTTACGACTATGTCCATAATTATCTTTTAAAAGAGGATCCTTATCGCTAAGACGTGACGATAAAAAAATGGCAATTCCTTTTCCCAATATTGATCCTGTAGCATTAAACCTTGGACCTTTGAAAATTCATTGGTATGCGCTCTCTTATGTTGTGAGTATTATCTTTGCGACGTCTTATGCAAAGTTTTTGCAATCCCGCTTTCCAAGTGGACTCTCAAAAGAATTGATTGAGCGATTTGCTTATGGTGCCGCCATCGTGGGCATTATTATTGGTGGACGTCTTGGTCATGTTCTTTTTTACTATGATCCTCTTTATTATCTACATCACCCTTTAGAAATTTTTATGACCTGGAAGGGGGGGATGTCTTTCCATGGAGGACTCGCTGGTGTTTTAGTCGCAGCTTTTCTCTTTTGTAAGTCGCACAAAATTTCTTTTTTCAGTCTGATGGATAATATTGCCGTGGCTGTGCCGATTGGCCTTGGCCTTGGTCGTATTGCAAATTTCATGAATGCAGAGCTTTATGGCAATATTACAAATGCTCCGTGGGGTGTTATTTTTCCTGGTGCTGGTCCGCTCCCTCGTCATCCCACACAACTCTATGAGGCGTTTTTAGAAGGGTTTGTTCTTTTGACTTTGCTGAGCTTTTTGTGGATCAAAACAGACATGCGTTATTCTCAAGGGCGCATTAGTGGGTTTTTTCTTTTCGCTTACGGCATCATGCGCTTTATGATCGAATTTTATAAAGATCCCCTGGCACAGGGCAGTCAAACGATTATCCCCCTCACAAACGGCCAACTTCTTTGTATTCCTATGATACTATTTGGGCTGTTTTTATGCCTCAAAAAGCACTCTCAAAAAGTGTTAGAGAAAGGACGACCATGATCACACAACAAACGCGAAACTTTATTACGCGCACAGTCCTTTTGATAGCACTAGCGGCGTCTCTTTTTTTCTATATGCGTTATGAGAATACACCCGTTGTTAATGTTTATAATTGGTATTCCATGATCCCTAAGGATGTTCTCGATGACTTTTATAAAGAAACAGGGATCCGTGTTGTCATTGATTATTATGATAATAATGATGTTTTAAGCGCTAAACTCTTTGCCGGAAACTCAGGTTATGACGTTGTTTTTCCCTCAGCATCGCCTTATCTCGGCAATCAAATTAAAGCGGGGATTTACCAAAAAATTAATAAGGCTCTTATCCCTAATTATAGTGATTTAGAACCAATTCTCATTGAACAAATTCGTGTAGTCGATCCTGGAAATGAGTATAGTGTTCCCTATTTTTGGGGCACGCTTGGGATTGCTTTTAACGAAGATATGATTAAAGCACGCCTGCCTCATGCCCCTTTAGATAGTTATGCACTCCTTTTTAATCCTGAGATTGTCAAACATTTTAAAGACTGTGGGGTGACTTTGCTCGAGGAATCCATCGATGTGTATCCTCTCGTACTTTTGTATCTTGGCAAAGATCTTAAAAGCTCAAGCATAGATGATCTTATCACGGCCCAGCGTCATCTTATGCAGATTCGCCCCTTCATTCGGCGTTTTAGCTCGTCACGCATTGTGGGCGAACTGATGAATGGTGAAACATGCCTTGCCCAAGCATGGTCTGGGGATACGCAAATTGCCATTAGGGAAGCTAAAAAACTGGGAAAGAATCTTCGCTATATTATTCCCAAAGAGGGAACAACACTGTGGATTGACTCCATGGTCATTCCCAAAGATGCGCCCAATCCACTCAACGCCCATACATTTATTAATTTTATGCTTCGTCCTGATATTGTTGCGCGTGTAAGTTTGTTTACGCTGCTTGCCACTGCAACAGAAAAAAGTCACAAATACCTCCCCCAGGATTTTAAGGATGACGAAAGTGTTTTCCCAAACCCCGAGGTGATGAAAAAACTCCAATTGGATCAAGATCAAGACCTTGAGTATGAACGGGAACGCAATCGTATGTGGACAAACTTTAGGCTCAACCGGCATGAGTCTTATTGAGCAAAACACCCCCCTCTTCGCGAAAATTACAGGCCCTATCCTCAATAAACACATAGCCAGAATCTCTATAAATTGCTATGTATGAGGTACATTTAAAAAAAACCAAGGATGAGATTAATATGACATTGCCTCTTATGCCAAAGGCCACAGCTGTTTGGCTTATTGAAAATACAGGTCTTAGTTTTGAGCAAATTTCGGATTTTTGCGGTCTCCATCCTCTCGAGGTTCAAGCCATTGCCGATGGTGAGTCAGCCATTGGAATGATTGGCATGAACCCTGTTACCTCCGGTCAAGTTACTCAAAGCGAGATCGAGCGCTGCGAGGCTGATGTCAATGCGCGCCTCGTTATGACAGTTCCTATGGATGCTGCAAGTATTTTAGGCAAGAAGAAAGGTAAATACACGCCTGTTGCAAAGCGCGGTGATCGCCCCGATGCAATTGCGTGGATTCTCAAATATCATCCAGAAATCCCAGAAATCCGTATCTGTAAGCTTTTGGGCACAACGAAAAATATGGTGAACTCTGTCAAAACGCGAACCCATTGGAATGCATCGAATATTAAACCTAAAAGCCCTGTTCTTTTGGGGCTCTGCACTCAAAGCGAGATGGATATGCTGATCAAAGAATTTCCGCCTAGACAAGCGCATTAGTATCGCAATAAAAAGAGAATCCTCTGATGACGCGTGTTGCTTATGTGAATGGTTGTTTTGTTCCTTTTAACAAGGCATCCGTGCATATTGAGGAGCGAGGATTTCAATTTGCGGATGCTGTGTATGAGGTCATTAGTTTTTATGATCAAAAACTTATTGACCTTGAGGCACACTTGGATCGTTTAGCATATTCCGCACGAGAGATTCGGCTGCCTCTTGCTCAAAAAACTCACACCATTCAACATCATATCCAAGAGCTTTTAAGCCGCAATCGCTACCCTCACGGCATGGTGTACGTGCAAATCTCAAGAGGTGTCACACCGCGACTTTTTCCCTTTCCAAAAAGCTCCAAGCCCAGCCTTGTAATCACTGTACGGCCCAATGATGCCGTTGCTTTTTTAGACAAACACGCAAAAGGAGTTGCAATTATCACACAAGAAGACCAGCGGTGGGCGCGACCTGATATTAAAACAGTGAATCTTTTGCCCGCTATTCTCGCAAAACAAAATGCCTTAGACAAAGGCGTGTATGATACAGTTTTTATCAAAAATAATGTTCTTACCGAAGCATCCTCGGCAAATTTTTGGTGCGTCTTTGATGGCGCTATGCACACACATCCAAAATCTTCTCATATTCTGAATGGTGTTACGAGAAGCCGTTTTCAAATCCTTGCAAAGACTCTTAATATTCCCGTTGTTGAAAAAGCATTCACCCTCGATAAAGCGTATCGGGCTGAGGAGGCATTTTTGACAAGTTCAAATGTTTGGGGCCTCCCCGTTGTGCGTATCAATGATAAAGCCATTGGCACAGGCACCCCAGGACCCATCACACTCACGCTTCAAAAAGCTTATCTGGATTTTATAGAGAGTCTTTAGATAACTTAATACGCCTCACTTACATCACGTTTATCATTGTTCCATTTGTTAATTTCTGTAACTCTGCAGATTTTAGATTAAAGACAGCGTGAGGTGTGCCAGCCGCCGCCCATAACTCATCGAACTGAAGCAAATCCTTATCAATAAAAGTCCTTATTATAACTTTATGGCCGACAGGGGGAATGCCTCCGATCGCATAGCCTGTCACTTCTCGTGTAAAGTCTGCATCTGCTTTGATGATTGTTTCACCAAGATGCTCTGAAATAATTTTCTCATTCACCCGGTTTATTCCACTGGTCAATACAAGGATAGGTTGACGTGTTTCTTTTGTACAAAAAATGAGCGACTTGACAATCTGAGCAATTTCACACCCAAGAGCCGTCGCCGCATCTTGCGCCGTTCTCGCTCCCTCTGGCACCTTGGTAATTTTAAAATTCTCACCTCTTTGAGAAAGACTTTTTTGAACGCGCTGAGCACTTTTTTCTAAAACACTATTGTCCATGACCTTTCCTTATCTTATGAATTTTTCTAAGAAAATTGAGTTTTTAAATCCTCACTCTATTTATAATTAATCACCTCGTCTCATCTCAATAATTCGTTGATAAAGTGTGCGCTTAGGGATTCTATAAATTTCCGCAAGAGCTTCTGAAAGATCCTTGGCCGATGTCTTTTTTTCTAAAAGAATAGTCCTATCAATTGTTTGCCAATCAATCACATCCGTAGAAGTTGTTGGCGACAGCAATAAAACAATTTCTCCTTTTAAAACATGAGACTTGTAATACACCTCAATGTCGTCAAACGTTCCACGCACAACTTCCTCAAACATTTTAGAGATCTCTCGCACAATAGCCACTTGCCTTCCAATAAAAATCTCTCTCATGCGAGCCAAATCGCCAAGGAGTTTGTTCGCCGTAGAGAAAAAAATAAGGGTATAGGGCAGCATTTTAAGAGCATCAAAATCCTTTGTATTAACAAATCCTGCAAAAACAAAATGATCGGTTGGAAAACCAGAAAGTGTCAAGGCTGTCATCACCGATGATGGGCCCGGAAGAGATGTAAGATAAAGCCCTTTGTCACAAATATCGCGCACAAGCTTAAATCCCGGATCCGAAATCAAAGGTGTCCCCGCATCCGAAATAAGGGCAATGGATTTTCCTTCTGAAATGAGGGAAAGAATCTCTGGCCGCATGCGCTCACCATTATGTTCGTGATAGGCGATGAGTTTTTTTTGAATACCATAATGACTCAAAAGTTTCCCGCTCACTCGCGTATCTTCACAGGCAATAACATCCACACTCGCCAGCACCTCAAGTGCACGCATCGTAATATCTTTGAGATTGCCAATAGGTGTTGGAACAATATAAAGACCTGGTTTAAGGTGAGATAGCGCAATTGTCATTAAATTTAAAAATACATGCATTTATTGGGTGAGCTTATCAAACATTGGCAAGATTATCTATTGCAACAGCGTCGTCTGTCAAAGCATACAGGTATCGCTTATGCCTATGATGTTCAACATTTTCTTACTTTTCTTTTTCAGCATAGCAGTGAGCTTGTGAGTCTGCAAACTCTCGAAAACCTTAATCTTAGAGACTGTCGCGCTTGGCTTGCAAGTCGCTACAAAGATTTTGATGCGCGGTCAAATGCCAGAGCCATTGCGTCTGTTCGAAATTTTTGGCGCTATCTCCTCAAACATCATCACATCGAAAGTGATGTTTTTTTTCTGCTCAAAACCCCCAAAATAAAAAAATCTCTCCCACGCCCACTTGATCATGATCACACACAGATCCTTGTGACAGAAATTGAAAATATTTCCACACACACATGGGTGGGTCTGCGCGATAAAGCCCTTTTTATGTTACTTTATGGCACAGGTTTGCGCATTTCTGAGGCGTTGAGTCTTACCCAATCCTCCATTCAATCGGATATTCTCATCGTCAAAGGCAAAGGCAACAAAGAGCGCCACGTGCCCCTTCTTCCTGAAGTTCGAGTGTGTTTAGAAAACTATCTTGCCATCTGTCCTTACCGTGGGCATACCCCTCCCCTTTTTCTTGGCGTCCGTGGCAAACGCTTGCACGCTCCTGCTGCAGCCCTTGTTTTACGCACTTTTCGTCGTCTTTATAATCTCCCTGAAACGCTTACACCCCATGCACTTCGTCATACATGCGCCAGCCATCTTATGAATGCGTCAGGTGACCTTCGCGGGATTCAAACCCTTTTGGGTCATCAAAGCCTCAGCAGCACTCAAATCTATACGGACCTTGATACTCAAAAACTCCTCGAGGTTTATCAAAAATCTCACCCCCGTAAGTGAGCTTGGATGTGAATTTCTCTGCATTTCTCTGCACTCTCAGGATCAAAATACTAAGATTTATGGGATCACCCCCTTGGCAAATCTTAAAATTGCGCTACACTTATACGACGTAGTTTTTTTAAAAACATTTTGGGAAATATACTTTTATGGCATCCTTTTCGACACTCACTGTTCAAGGGCACACCTTTGACTATGTCGCCCTCAAAGATTTAGAATCTAAATATCCTGGGTTTCAGCTCAGCAAAATCCCCTTTTCACAAAAGATTCTTTTGGAGAATGCTCTTCGCTGCGGGGCCTCTGAGAGCATTATTCAAGCCCTGACGGATATTCATGCATTTAAGAAAAATATCGACATCAGTTTCAATCCCGCCCGTGTCTTGATGCAGGATTTTACAGGGGTACCAGCGATTGTCGATCTTGCCGCTATGCGCGATGCTCTGCATAAAAAGGGGGGCGATGCCACAAAAATTAATCCACTTATTCCTGTGGACCTTGTCATTGATCACTCTGTGATTGTGGATCACTATGGCACAAAGGATGCTTTTTCTCAAAATGTGAGCGCTGAATATGAGCGCAATAGTGAGCGCTATAAATTCCTCAGCTGGGGGCAAAAAGCCTTTCAAAATTTCCGTGTTGTTCCGCCTGGTACAGGGATTTGTCATCAGGTCAATCTTGAGTATCTCGCGAAGGTCGTGTTTCAAAAAAAACAAGACAATGGCCGCACATTAGTTTATCCCGATACGCTTGTAGGCACAGATAGTCACACAACGATGGTCAATGGACTTGCTGTTCTTGGCTGGGGCGTGGGCGGTATCGAGGCAGAAGCAGCCATGCTGGGTCAGCCTGTTTCCATGCTTATTCCCGAGGTCATCGGTTTTAAAATGACGGGATCCCTCAAAGAGGGTATTACCGCAACGGATCTTGTCCTGGCTGTCACTAATATTTTGCGCGCTAAGGGGGTTGTCGGTAAATTTGTTGAATTTTATGGTGAAGGGGTTAATCATTTGACGCTGGCTGACCGTGCCACTGTCGCCAATATGGCGCCGGAATATGGCGCAACCTGTGGCTTTTTCCCCATTGATCAGGAAACCTTAGATTATTTGAGCTTCACGGGACGTTCAGAGCTCGAAGTTGCTCTTGTTGAAGCGTATGCCAAAGAACAATCTTTGTGGCATGAT
Organism: Pseudomonadota bacterium; assembly: GCA_021808925.1. Lineage (GTDB taxonomy): Bacteria > Pseudomonadota > Alphaproteobacteria > Paracaedibacterales > JAKBAR01 > JAKBAR01. The sequence continues at coordinate 8,389 of JAKBAR010000024.1, forward strand.
ACCGAGGTAGAACCTGACTATGCGGAGACGATTCACCTTGATCTGAGCAGTATTCGTCCATCCATCGCAGGGCCCAAGCGCCCTCAGGACAAAGTTTTTCTGGAGGATGCAAAAGCATCCTGCGCGTCTTTTATTCAAAAAAATAATCCCCAGGAAAATCAACAGAGTTACGCTGTGCCAGGAGAGAATTTTAGCCTTACCCATGGTGATATTATGATTGCAGCCATTACAAGTTGTACCAATACGTCGAACCCTTCCGTTCTCATTGCCGCAGGTCTTTTAGCCCGCAAAGCAGCCGCTCTTGGCCTTAAGGCAAAGCCTTTTGTGAAAACATCTCTTGCCCCTGGGTCAAAGGTTGTTGTTGATTATCTTAAAAAAGCTGATCTTTTGAAAGATTTGGAAGCCATTGGTTTTTATCTGGTTGGCTATGGATGCACAACATGCATTGGAAATTCTGGTCCTCTTGCAGCCCCCATTGCTGAAACAATTGAAAAGCACGACCTTACTGTGGCAGCAGTTCTCTCTGGAAATCGTAATTTCGAAGGACGTGTGAATCCCCATGTCAAGGCAAACTATCTTGCTTCGCCGCCTCTTGTTGTGGCTTACGCACTTGCAGGGACAATGCTGAAGGATCTAACAAAAGATTCCATTGGCAAAGACCCTCAAGGTACGCCCATTTATCTCAAAGATCTTTGGCCCAGCAATCAAGAAATTAATGCTATCATGCGCGCCTCGATGACGCCTGAGATGTATAAAAAACAATATGCGTCAGTCTTTGAGGGTGATTCGATTTGGAAATCTTTTGATACCCCCCCCACAGTGACTTATAACTGGGACGATACAAGTACGTATGTGAAAAATCCCCCCTACTTTGATCTGGAATTTTCTAAAACCAATAATATTCAAGGTGCGCGCATACTTGCGCTTTTGGGCGATAGTATCACCACGGATCATATTTCTCCCGCGGGTACGATTAAAAATGAAAGCCCGGCAGGACATTATCTCAAAGATCACGGCATTGACGCGATTCACTTTAATGCTTATGGTGCCAGACGCGGCAACCACGACATTATGATTCGTGGAACTTTTGCAAACATTCGCATTCAAAATGAAATGCTTGATGCCGTCACAGGGGGTTTTACAAAATATTACCCCTCAGGGGAGCAAATGACTATTTTTGATGCAGCAGAGCGCTACACCCGCGATGCTGTTCCCCTTGTTGTGATTGCAGGCAAGGAATATGGCACGGGTTCATCGCGGGATTGGGCCGCCAAAGGAACGCGTCTTTTGGGCGTCAAGGCCGTTATTGCAGAAAGTTTTGAACGCATTCACCGCTCAAACCTTGTGGGCATGGGCGTTCTTCCTCTTCTGTTTCAAGAGGGAGCCACACGCAAATCGCTGGGGCTTCGCGGGGATGAAATCATCGACATTCTAGGTTTAGATCAAACGCTCGCACCAGGGATGAAACTTTCTTTAAAAATTCATTTCAAAGACGGAAGCACCGAGGAGTCCCCTCTTTCCTTGGCCGTGAATACGCCTGATGAAATTCATTATTTTAACGCAGGGGGCATTCTTCCTTATGTGCTTGAGAGTCTTCCTGTCTAGTGCATTCTATCGATGGCAAGGCTCTAAAATTAAAAATAGACCTTGCCTTTCCTGATCAGATTTGATATCAAAGATCATCACGCAAGTGAGCGGTCGTGGCGGAACTGGTAGACGCGCAGCGTTGAGGTCGCTGTGGGAGAAATCCCGTGGAAGTTCGATTCTTCTCGACCGCACCATTCTTTTTTTAAAATATAATTTTCTCTCTATCATTTCTTCTCAAATCAACATCTACTAGGCTATTAGCCAGATTTAATCTCTTCATTAAAATAAAAACAGGATGATCTTCTTCGTAAAAACCGCTAAAAATAGATAGTGATTTATCTATTTTTTGAGAAAAATGTATGACGACTATTGGCGTTCCAAAGGAAATTAAAAACCACGAATACCGGGTGGGTCTCACCCCCTCTTCTGTCCGAGAGCTTACCGCTCTTGGGCATACTGTTTTTATCCAGCACGATGCCGGCGATGCCATTGGATTTTCAAACGAGCACTATATCGCTGCGGGAGGGAAAATTCTCAACACAGCAGAAGACATTTTTGATCAAGCCAATATGATTATTAAGGTCAAAGAGCCACAGCTGTCTGAATGCTCCATGCTCAAACCACACCAAACACTTTTTACATACCTTCACCTAGCGCCCGATCCTGAACAAACAAAAGCACTCATCGCATCCAAAGCCATTGCGATTGCTTATGAAACGGTAACAGATGCCCAAGGCGGCCTTCCCCTTCTGGCCCCCATGAGCGAAGTTGCAGGGCGCATGTCCATCCAAGTGGGCGCTCAAATGCTGGAAAAAGGACATGGGGGTTCTGGTATTCTTCTTGGTGGTGTAGCGGGTGTAGCCCCTGCCAATGTTGCTATTCTTGGAGGCGGCGTTGTGGGTGCTAATGCCGCACGTATTGCTGCGGGTATGGGGGCTCATGTTGTTCTTATGGATAAAAATCCACGCCGTTTGGGCGAGCTCGATCTTCACTTTAAAGGGCGCGCTCAAATTATTCACGCCAATGTAGAAACAATCGAACACTATGTCACAACGGCAGACCTTGTGGTGGGCGCCGTTCTCGTTGTGGGTGCAGAAGCCCCTAAACTCGTCACAAAAGATATGCTTAAAAAAATGCGCCCTGGCTCTGTCCTTGTGGATGTTGCCATTGATCAAGGCGGGTGCTTTGAAACCAGTCGCCCGACAACGCACGATAATCCCTCTTATGTTGTGGATGGTATTATTCATTATTGCGTGACGAATATGCCAGGAGCCGTGGCGCGCACGTCCGCTGTGGCGCTTAATAACGCGACACTCCCTTTTATCCTCCAACTTGCAGAAAAAGGCACAGAGCGCGCACTTTTAGCCAACCATCATTTGATGAATGGTCTTAATATTTGCTACGGTCATGTGACGCATAATGCTGTGGCAGAGGCCCTTGGTTACGATTATGTTGAGGGGCACAAGGCGCTGAGCCTATAGCCTATAAAACGAAAAGGCTCAGATATTGCACTGAGCCTTTGTATTTATTTTTATGCAATTTTAAAGGATATTGCACCAGGATTCTTTTTGCTCAATGTGCATTTCTATACCTTCCTCTATGTTTTTGTTTTTCTCAAAAGATTTCATAACATCCCTTACCAATGTGTTTGAATCAAAAACTACCAATGGCCCATCAATATTTTTACCCACCTTCGCAAAAGAAATTTTTCCAATCACAAAATTTTTAAAAGCCTTTATAACTTCTTCTTTGGTAAAATCATTATTACTAAGGTTTTTCCCCCTCAGATTCCAAGCAATAATCTTTTTTAGATTACTATCCTCTTCGATTTTTGTGTAGATCTCCTCGAAAAAATTATCCGTTCTTTTCGATACGCTGGGGGAAATTACTCCCAGACTTATTTTTTGGTAATTATAAATAAAATACGTAGGTATGCCCCCCTCATCTTCAACATATTCACTCGCAAAGGAGAGCGTTTGTGCACCGATAAGTACCACCAGTATAAAAATAGTCTTAAGTAATTTTGTCATCGTTTTTTCCTTTTTTTTATTTCGAACTCTAACAAAATAACAAATTTATAAAATTAAACAAGCACTTTCTCTTTCACCAATTTCAAATTTTACAATATTATTCTTTTGAAAAACTTCTTTGATCTTTTTGAATGATGCGTTGTTATCAAACGAGAAGGAATTTTCTTTGTCATCATAAAACTTAATCCAAATGATATTTTCAAAAGATATGGGGTGTAAGGCGACATTATTCCAGTACTCATTCGTTGTTTCTTTCTTCCATTCTTTTTCTAATAGGCCATGAACATACTTAAAAAGACCATTGTCCTGAACTTTTTCTGGATCAAACATAACTGTAGTCGTAGAGTGAAAAGCAAAGCTTCCCTCGTCAGTAATCACCTGTAATGCCTTTGCATGCTTTGAGTCTTTGATCTTTTCTTGCTCGATATCGTCACTTGCAGCGAGAAGTGTCTGTGAAAAAGATGTGAGCCCCACAAGAAACGAGAGTGTTATGAAAGAAGTTTTTAATATCATGATTTTTATCCTTATTATTTTTTTTAAATTTTAGTGTTATAAATTTTTTGCTTTGTCCTCAGCTTCATCGATTGTACCCACCATATAAAATGCCGCTTCAGGAATATGATCGCACTCACCATCCACAATTTTTCGAAATCCGTCAATGGTTTTTTCAAGGGGAACTAAAACACCCTTTATTCCCGTAAAGACTTCGGCAACGTGGAAAGGTTGTGACAAGAAGCGCTGAATTTTTCGCGCCCGCGCCACCACTTGTTTATCTTCTTCGGAAAGTTCATCCATTCCCAAAATCGCGATAATATCCTGAAGTGACTTATACGTTTGAAGCGTTTCTTGCACCTTACGAGCGACGGTATAATGCTCTTCGCCCACAATATCCGCCGATAAAATACGTGACGTCGAATCGAGTGGATCCACAGCCGGATAAATACCAAGCTCTGCGATTTGACGGCTTAGAACAGTTGTCGCATCAAGGTGCAAAAAGGATGTGGCAGGCGCTGGATCCGTAAGATCGTCCGCTGGAACATAAATTGCCTGCACACTGGTGATGGATCCTTTGTTTGTACTTGTAATACGTTCTTGAAGAGCACCCATTTCTGTAGCCAGCGTAGGCTGATAGCCCACAGCAGAGGGAATACGCCCCAAAAGCGCAGAAACCTCTGACCCCGCTTGGGTAAAACGAAAAATATTATCAATAAAGAAAAGCACATCTTTATTTTCTTCATCGCGAAAATATTCTGCGACAGAAAGCCCTGTAAGCGCCACACGCAAACGCGCCCCAGGAGGCTCATTCATTTGACCATACACAAGAGACGCTTTGGACCCCTCAGTATCTTTCTCATTGAGTTTAATCACGCCTGACTCGATCATCTCATGGTAAAGATCATTTCCCTCACGGGTGCGCTCGCCCACACCTGCAAAAACAGAATAGCCACCATGGGCCTTTGCAATATTATTAATCAGCTCCATAATCAAAACGGTCTTGCCCACACCTGCACCGCCAAAAAGACCAATCTTTCCGCCCTTAAGATAAGGTGTTAAGAGATCAATCACTTTAATGCCTGTAGAGAGCACTTCGGTTTTTGTATCTTGCTCTACGAAGGTAGGAACATCGCGGTGAATAGGATAAAGCTTTGCGTCTTTAAAATCCCCTCGCTCGTCAATGGGTTGACCCGTTACGTTCATAATACGCCCAAGCGTTTGAGGCCCCACAGGCACACGAATCGGATAACCCGTCGCCACAACTTTTTGACCACGCGTCAAGCCATTAGTGGAATCCATTGCAATGGTTCGCACCATGTTCTCCCCCATATGCTGTGCCACCTCCAGCACAAGGTCATCCTCGCTGTCACTCCTTTTTACAGTAAGCGCCTCTAAAATGGCGGGAATATTCTGCGGAAAATAAACATCCACCACCGCACCGATCACTTGTGTGATATTGCCCTCACTCTGCGCGTTCGAAAAAAGCGGTGTTGATGTGACTCCCTTGGATTTTTTTGCAGTAGCCGTTGCCATAAAAAATACTCTCTTTGAAAACTTACTCTCAAGCTTACAAGAAAAGATAAAATTTTCCTATTCTAAAGCGTACAAAAAATGATGCCTCTTTTGAGAGGAGAGCCCCCCATAATAAGAGCGGGCGTTTAATTATTTTTTTCTTTCAGTATCGTTAAAATGGCCAAAGCTGTCCGTACTGAGCCACGATTTAGCTCAATTTTAAAAAGAATCTTTCCTGAAAAAGGTTTTGAGATATCGTGACGTATATCATTCATATACTGAATCTCCTTTACTACTTCTTTCATATAAGTCTCATCTTCCTCTGTAAGCTCATTCTCTTTCCTCGTTTGCTCCAAATTTATTTTAAAATTCACCTTTTTCTTTTCTTTAAAATCTTGGATAGACTCAAGGCAGATGAAAAGCCCTCCTGTCTCTTCTTCTGAACCAATCACCTTATTAAATGCTAATCCCTGAAGAAAAAACATTAGTAAGAATGATACAAAGATTTTGCTTTTCATAAAAAATTCCCTCGTTTAAATGAAGTATTGATCGCTGTTTTAATGACTCAAACTAGCTTGTAAGAGCATTCGCACCCGAGATAATCTCAATGAGCTCACGGGTAATCGTTGCCTGACGTGTACGATTATAGGTACGATGTAATTTTGTTAGCACATCATTCGCATTGTTTGTTGCGGTGTCCATCGCACGCATACGCGAGGCCTGCTCGGATGTTTGGGATTGAAAATAAGCACGCCGCAAAGAATTCGTCAAATAAAGAGGCATAAGGTCTCTCACTAAACTTTTACGACTTGGCTCGAGGAAAGGTGCGAACCCAAAAGGAATATTCATTTCCTTTTTGATTAAAAGCTCTTCCACACAAATTGTTTGCTTCAGAACAGATTCAAAGTGTGTGTAACAGATCTCCACAGAGGCATAAACATGATTTATAAGGTGATCATAAAGAAAGTCACCGATTGTCTGAATATAGTCAAGAGGGGTGGGCCTTTGCTCTCTTGAGGGAAAAATAAGCCCTGCAAACTTTTGACCATAATCTTTGCGCAAAAAATCCACGGCCTTGTGGCCCAAAGGCAAAAGACTTACAGCGCCATAGTTTTTTTTATCATCCTCGATCTTTTTTTTAATAAAGCGTGCCATTCCCGCATTGTACGAACCACACAACCCACGATCTGCCATGAACACAATTAAAAGTTTGCCAGCCCCCTCTTGCGGGCAAATAAAATGAGGCAGATCCTCAAAATAGGATCCTTTTGTCAAAAGCTCCCACGCATCCCTAAATCCCTGGTCGTAGGGCACAAAATTTTGCAGCTGATCTTGTGCTTTACGGAGTTTTGCCGCTGACACAAGTTTCATCGCTGTTGTAATTTTTTGGGTAGACCTAACCGTTTTGATGCGGCTACGTAAAGCTTTCAGCGTACTCATTGATCACATCTTTTAAAAGTTGTTCATGTTTTTCAGAGAGCTTCCCCGAAGCGTCAATCGCCTTCATCACATCCTGATAACGCATATGCATGAGCTCTAAAAGCTCCACCATAAAACGGGAAATATCTTTGATATCAATTGCATCAAGGTAGCCGCGCACACCTGCAAAAAGAGATACAACCTGCTCTGCCACACTGAGAGGGGCATTTTGCGGTTGCTTGAGAAGCTCTGTAAGGCGTGCACCACGCTCAAGAAGTTTTTGCGTTGACGCATCAAGATCACTCGAAAATTGTGAAAAAGCAGACATTTCGCGGTACTGTGCAAGATCAAGTTTTATTTTTCCCGCCACCGCTTTCATCGCCTTGGTTTGCGCCGCCGAACCCACACGGCTCACGGAAAGACCCACGTTAATCGCAGGACGAACTCCCTGATAAAAAAGATCTGTTTCCAAAAAAATCTGACCGTCTGTAATAGAAATAACGTTCGTTGGAATATACGCCGAAACATCGCCTGCCTGCGTTTCAACAATGGGAAGAGCTGTAAGCGATCCCCCCCCCGAAGCATCACTTAGCTTTGCCGCGCGCTCGAGCAACCGTGAATGCAGATAAAAAACATCGCCCGGATAAGCCTCGCGCCCCGGTGGACGACGTAGCAAAAGCGCCATCTGACGATAGGCCACCGCATGCTTTGAAAGATCATCATAAATAATCAAAGCATGCATCCCATGATCGCGAAAATATTCTCCCATCGCACAGGCTGCATAGGGCGCAAGGTATTGCATAGGCGCTGGATCCGCCGCCGTAGCCGCCACAACAATCGTATAATCAAGAGCCCCTTGTTCTTCAAGCGTGCGCACAATTTGCGCCACAGAGGACTGCTTTTGCCCAATAGCCACATAAATACAAAAAAGCTTTTTAGCGTGATCATCCCCCGCTTCTTTATTCGCTTTTTTCTGATTAATAATCGTATCAATCGCAAGGGTTGTTTTTCCCGTCTGACGATCTCCAATAATAAGCTCGCGCTGACCGCGTCCCACAGGGACAAGAGCATCAATGGCTTTAATCCCCGACTGCATTGGTTCTGACACGGACTGACGCTGAATAATTCCCGGTGCCTTCACATCCACTTCTTGGCGATTTTTCGTTATGACAGCACCTTTGCCATCAATCGGCTCGCCAATTGCATTGACCACACGCCCTAAAAGCTCAAAGCCCACAGGCACATCCACGATGCGATTGATGCGACGCACCTCGTCCCCTTCTTTTATCGCACTGTCGCTGCCAAAAATCACAACGCCCACATTATCCGACTCAAGGTTGAGCGCCATGCCCTGAACACCCGATGCAAAAGCCACAAGCTCTCCCGCTTTGACATTCGATAAGCCATGAACACGCGCGATGCCATCACCAAGATTGAGAACGTGCCCCACCTCATACACGTCAAGGCGGGATTCAAAATGCCCCAATTCTTCTTTGAGAATGGATGAAATTTCAGCAGGCCGAAGAGACATAGCTACCTTTCGTGAAAAGATTGTTGAATAAGACGTAATTGTTTTTGAAAAGATCCGTCAAAAACCTCTTCAGGTGTTTCAATCCGATACCCCGCAAGGAGTGCGGGATCCGTTTTCGCACTCACCTCTGTATAGGGTCCGAACTTATCTTTGAAAAGTTTTGTAAACATTGCAAGCTCATCTTTGGACAAAGCATGTGCAGATGACAGCGTCACAGGGGTAATATGGTTTGTTTTTTGATAAAGGCGAATAAATGCAGCAAAAATCGTTTTCATATAACGCATGCGCCCATGCTCCAACACAAGGCCCACAAAATGTCTAAATTCTTTTGAAAAATCAAACGCTTTTAGCACACGTTCTAAGACTCTCAAACGCACATCTATATGGACAAGGGGCTCTAAAACCACAGAAGAAAAGTCCTTATGATCCTTCAGCAGTGCATTAAAATCCTCGATTTCCTTCAGTGCTTTTTGTAATTTTTCCGGTGTTGATGATAGAGTACTATAAAAAGCCTTGGCATAACGCCCTTCAAGAGACGCCAACTCATTAAAAAATGCTGACATTAAGGACTCATGGGCATCAAAATCTTCCTAGTCTCCATCCTAAAATGTTTGAGGCTGCAACTCAAGAGGCCTTTTTTAAAATTTTAGTGATTACCCTCTATAAAGCATCCCTCTGAAAAAGCGATCATCGCACTTCCGTCTGGCCTTTGGGGTCTTATATGTTTAGAATGCAATAGATAAAGTGAAAAGATCTAAAAAAACGCAAAGAGACAAGGACACTTAACGCATACGATGACTAATCAATCCTCCCTCACAGGCCTTGTTGCCCGCAACCTCAGCAAAAGCTACGGAAAAAGACCTATCCTCCTTGGCGTTGATATCGACGTACAACAGGGCGAGGCCGTTGGCCTTTTAGGCCCTAACGGTGCGGGAAAGACGACCTGTTTTAGTATTATGAGCGGCCTTATCCCCGTTGATGGCGGAACGATTCATTTAAATGGCCAAGATATCACAATGATGTCGATGTATAAGCGTGCGCGTCTTGGCATAGGATACCTCCCCCAAGAAGCCTCTATTTTTCGTGGAATGAATGTAGAGGATAATATCCGTGCGATCCTTGAAATTGTCGACCCCGATAAAACTCACCGCGAAGAACGCCTCAACACACTTCTTGATGAGTTTCACATTGCACATCTGCGGTATGCCCCCTCTCTTGCTCTCTCAGGAGGCGAGCGTCGTCGCGTGGAAATTGCACGCGCCCTTGCGGCTAATCCTCACTTTCTCCTTCTCGACGAACCCCTTGCAGGCATTGATCCTATTGCCATGCAGGAACTACGCGATATGATTTTTCACCTCAAAGAACGCAATATTGGCATTCTCATCACAGATCATAATGTCCGCGAAACCCTTGATATTGTTGACAGAGCGTATATTCTCCACGGTGGTGAAATTCTTTGTCATGGCGATAAAAAAACGATTATTTCCGATCAAAATGTGCGCCGCGTGTATTTAGGGGAAAAATTTTCACTCTAGATTTCACCCGCTCACTCTAGATTTCACCTGGTCATTTATTTTTTCTGAATTTATCCACAGCTTTAACATGCATCATTTTTCCTTTTAACATGCCTCTAAGGATACTCATCACGCTAAAAATTAAGAAAAATTCCCTCGCACAAAAACCTTCCAAAAATCGACGCGGCGTTTACTTCTTGGAAAGATTTGTCATGGCATACTACTTGCATGACAGTACAGACACTCGACCTCAAAAATAGTCTTCAGCTTCGCTTGACACAGAAAATGCAGCAAGCGATTAAGCTTTTGCAGATGTCCAATCAGGAGCTCAGCACTTTTGTGGCGGAGTATATTGAATCGAATCCACTCCTTGAAACCGAAGAATTTAGCGAAAATAATAATGATGATTCACAAGACTCTAATGACTTTGAGGAAACCCTTCAGGAAAATTATTGTGACGCTTTTTCAGACACATTTTCTGATACGTCTACTTTTGATACTCAAAGCTATGAAAATGTCTGGCAGGATGATTATCAACTTACCACAACCACTTCCGATAATGCCTATAGTCCGATTCTTCATCTGACAGAGGACATCCCCTTTAAAAGTTTTATCCGCCATCAAATTGATCTGCGCATCCATAAAAAAGACCGTGAGATGGCTTATGCGTTGTGCGATCTTTTAACGGATGAGGGGTATCTTCCTCCCTCTTTTGAAGAAGATATGATCCTTTTGGGGCATGAAAATTTTAATAAAATAGAAAATATTTTAGAATGCCTTCAAACCCTTGAACCCACAGGTGTTTTTGCACGGTCACTTGAGGAGTGCCTCATATTACAATTAAAATATCGTGGCCTTTACAGCCCTGAAATTGAACGCTTTCTCCTCGCCCTTAAATCCCACGCTGGCTCGCCAAACGACCTCGCACGGAAACTTCATATCCCCTTAGAAACATGTACAGATTATCTGAACACACTCAAAACACTTCACCCCAAACCCGGGCTCAGCATGGGGAAAAGCACACTCCATCAAGTCATCCCCGATATTCTGATGGCATGGAGAAATCCCCACGAATGGTCCCTCGAACTTAATCCCATCAATCTCCCAAAGGTGTACCTCAATAGCTCTTATTATATTGAGCTTCGATCAATGATGAAATCCACCAATGACAAAATCTTCCTCCAAGAAAAATTCACAGAAGCAAAATGGCTGCTTAAAAGTTTGCATCAACGCGCCATGAATATTATGAAAGTGACCCATGCGATCATTCGTAAACAAGCAGCGTTTTTCAGATCTCCCATGGGCAGCATTAAACCCCTCACCCTCAAAGAAATTGCCCTTGAAACGGATCTTAGCGAAAGCACCGTGAGCCGTGTGACAACGGATAAATATATCGAAACACCACGCGGACTTTTCGAGCTTAAATATTTCTTTAGTATGAATGTCAATGCACGGGAGCATGATAACCTTCACAGTGCAAAAAGCATTCAATCCCTCATACGCAAAATCATTAGCGAGGAAAATCAGGCGATGCCCCTCTCGGATAGTGACATTGTTGAAAGACTTAAACTCATGGGAATTTCTGTGGCGCGTCGCACCGTTGCAAAATACCGCGATGTTTTGCGCATTGAAAATGCCTCGGAGCGTCTAAAATACTATAAATGGGGACAAAAAAATGCTAAAATTTTAGCAATAGAGAGTTAATGCAGCACAACGTTAAAAAGGAGAAACACATGGCGATTAATATTACAGGAAAACACATCGAAGTCGGCGACTCACTGCGCAAACATATTGAGGATAGTATCAATGCAATGAGCAATAAGTATTTTGGTGATCCCATCGAGGCGCATATCGTTGTTACAAAAGAAACACATCGTTTTATTGTGGATTTTTCTGTTCATATTAGTAAGCATTTTATTGTGCGCACACATGGTGATGATGCGGATCCCTATAGGGCCTGCGAACAAGCAGGAGAACGCATGGAAAACCGTATACGTCGCTATAAATCACGCCTTCGCGATAAGCGCCGCAAAACGTCCATGATTGAGGAAATACTCATTCCAGCTCAGCAATATATTGTGAATGCCGAAGAGGACGATAAGGGCGAGGATACACCCATTGTGATTGCGGAAATGACAAGTAGCGTCCCAACGCTTACTGTGGGCGAAGCTGTGATGCGCATGGACCTTTCGGATCAACTCGTTATGATGTTTAAAAATGCAAAACACGGTGGACTTAATGTTGTGTATCGCCGCTCGGACGGGCATATTGGGTGGATCGACCCTGCAGTTCAATAAAAAAAGGAATGATTTTTGACAATGATCAACGAATTTAGCCGCATTTATGACTTAGCCCTTCCTTCGGCGATTGCTGAAAAGCAAACCGTTGCTGCAACCGCTGAAGAGTGCAAGGCCCTTGCGAAGCGCTTTAAAATCCTTGATGTCAAAAATCTTTCCGCAGAATTTACTATCCGTCAAGACCAAGAAGAAGGATGCTTTAAAGTCACAGGCTATCTCAAAGCGCATGTCACCCAAGCGTGCGTCATTACCCTATCCCCTGTTGACGAATATATAGAGGAGCAAGTCAATATTAAAATTCGGGTCTCGCCCCAAGAAGACGACGACCTCGAGGGATTTTATGATGACGACAGCAATGACGATATTGAAAACATTAAGGATACAAAGATCGATATTGGTGAGCTTATCGCCCAATATTTAGCACTTTCTTTGGACCCCTACCCTCGAAAAGACACCTCTTCAGCCCCGAAACAAGGACAGGCCGTCAAGGAAAATCCCTTTAGTATCCTCTCGAGCCTCACGAAAAAAGATCACTAGGCACATTTTAAACAAGCGAATGAATTGAAAAACAACCAAGGATCCGCAGAACATTTAGCCTTGGGTTGTTTGATCGTGTATTGCTCCCTGCAGCTCATGCATAAGAAAATCCCCCAAAAATAACGTTGAATAAAAAAAATTTTTGACTCTTTTAATGTTTTATTAAGTATTGATCTTTTACAATAAATACTAGATAATACGCGCACACTAAAAAACTCAAAAATATTTACGGAGCTAGTCCATGAAAATATCTTTAATTCTACTTTCCTTATCACTTATGGTTACCTCTGTCAATGCAAGTGATACGCGTAAGCGTGTAATTCGAAATAAGTCAAAGGACAACAATAGCACACTCAATAATTCTATTGAAAAAAATATAAATAATTCAAAGGAAGGAAAAAACACAATAAAAAAATCACTCTATACATTCTTTAATATTCAAGATTATTTTAATGAATCCTATCAAAATACGACTTTCCCTAAATTCAATAGTGAAACAACTATCCCCGATATTCTTGAGAATGAGTATAAAATTATTGCCCAAGATAAAGAAAATCCTTCTCAATTCCTTGTGATGAAAAAGAAAGAAGAAAACAATAAAATCGTCGAAAAAATAGGCATCGTAACGGATAAGTCCGCCTATAACACAATAAAAAAATCACTCTATACATTCTTTAATATTCAAGATTATTTTAATGAATCCTATCAAAATACGACTTTCCCTAAATTCAATAGTGAAACAACTATCCCCGATATTCTTGAGAATGAG
>JAKBAR010000025.1 GCA_021808925.1 Pseudomonadota bacterium
CGATCTTGCAGCCTGAGCATAATGTGTAACACGCATAAAATTACGCAGCTCGATAAGATGTTTGATTACAGTCAGCTGATGATCCGGTTCACACGTCACAAAAAAACCATCTCTAAAAAGATTTTGTTGAAGGTGATGATTAAATTTTTGAAGAACATCATTATATTTTTTATCCAAGGGAAGATTATAGGCCAGAAGACAAAGAATAAGGCCCTTAAGTGCTGTAAGAGACTCATAAGATGGGTCCAGATGCAGTGCCGCTGTTTGCAAAAATCGAAACTGATGATAAAAACTTTTGTAAAAAACATTGAGAAAATCATCGTCAGCACTTTGGCCAAAAAACTCAAAATGATGCATCCAAGAAGACAGACGTTCGCCAACTACGTGAGGTTGCCACGCAAGATGCTGATAATGACGGTAGTGACGAATCCAATTTAGAATACTGCGCCGCATAAACCGTCGGCTTTGGTTATCTCCCACAGCGCGCAAATCGGACAACCACGTAAAAGCATGAAAATAGACCGAATCTTTCACAGAGGCATCCTCCCACATATTTTTAGCATGAGAATCATCGCCTATGCCCTGAAAGCGTTCTAAAAGCCTGTGAGCTTTTGTAAAGTCACCTACCCAGGGATGGTTAGGAATATGATAGAATGTAGGGGTGTTCAGAGAAAGACTGCGCCATAAAAAAATCAGCTGATTTTTGTTGTAATAATCTTTCAGCTGAGAAAAAAAAGATAATGGGAAAAGCGCCATGAATAAAATTATAAATTATGAGATTGTAATTGCTGTATGGCTTTAATATAGCTGGTTTGTTTAAAAATAGCACTGCCCGCCACAAGAACATTGGCACCTGCTTGAATAATCCGAGGAGCTGTTTGGAGATTGACACCACCATCCACGGCAAGATCACATGATAGATTTTTCTGCTCTAAATAATTTCGCACTTTTTCAATACGCTCAAGAGACGAGGGAATAAAGTCTTGCCCCCCAAAGCCCGGATTAACAGACATAATAAGAATATAATCGACCATATCAATCACTGGATACAGAAATTCTAAAGGAGCCCCCGGATTAAGCGCTATACCCGTCCGGAGTTGACGCCCTTTAATGAGAGAAAGGCTGCGGTGGAGATGATCTGTACTTTCGGGGTGAATAATAATTGTGTCAGCGCTTGCTGAAAACATACTAATAAAATCATCACAATTCTTAACCATCAAATGCACTTCAAAGGGCAGTGTGGAATGCCTTTTCAGCATATTAATCGTATGAGGACCAAAACTCATATTCGGCACAAAATGGCCATCCATAATATCAATATGTAATCGGTTTGCGCCCGCTGATTGAACAGCTTTAATCTCCTCCACAAGATTACAAGGATTCGCCGCAAGAATAGATGCTGAGACCTCAACGACTTCCGCTTTATTCGACATGATTTTTGTGCCATTTTTAGAAAAAATAATCCCTGTATATGACATTAGAGATTTTTGATGGATTTTTCATCTGCAAAAAAAGAATATGCACAACTCAAAAGACTTATTGAGCATCATAACTATCTCTATCATACCCTTGATACTCCTGAAATCACTGACGCAGAGTTTGATGCCCTTGTCCTTAAGCGGAAAAAGATTGAAGAACTTTACCCTGAGTTAGTTGAGGGGCCGGAGTCTCCCGGTGCACCCGTTCTTAAAATTTTTAAAAAAGTGGCCCACAAAACGCCTATGTTGTCTCTTGATAATGCTTTTTCAAAAGAAGATTTGCAGGATTTTATAGAGCGCATGAATCGTTTTTTAAACGTACGTTCCGATCATTTTAATGACCTTTTTGCGGAACCTAAAATCGATGGCCTTTCAGCTTCTCTTACATACGAAAAAGGTCTTTTGGTGCGTGGCGCTACGAGAGGAAATGGAAAAGAGGGCGAGGATATTACACTCAATGTGCGCACAATTGCAGATATCCCCCGTCAGCTCAGTGAGCCTCTCTCTTTTGAAGTGCGTGGTGAAATTTATATGACACTGCACGATTTTCATGAGCTCAATAAAAATAGAGAAGACCATCACGAGCCGCTTTTTGCTAACCCGCGTAATGCTGCGGCAGGATCTGTACGGCAACTGGATCCAGGGATTACAAAGGCGCGCTCGCTGCATTTTTTTGCCTATCAGGCTTTGGATCTTAAAGAAAAAATAACAACACAAAAAGATGCGATTCATTTTCTCAAAACCCATGGATTTCACACAAATCCCCACGGTCGCCTTTGCCATTCACTGGACGATCTGATGTTGTTTTACAAAGAACTTGAGGAAAAGCGTGACCACCTTGATTATGAAATTGATGGCTGTGTCTATAAAGTGAATGATTTTAGTTTGCAGCAACGCTTAGGCTTTGTTGGAAAGGCGCCACGTTTTGCGATTGCCCATAAATTTAAAGCGGAAAAAGCACAAAGTGTGATTGACACTATTCTTTTGCAAGTCGGGCGTACAGGCACGATCACACCTGTAGCTATATTGCGACCAACGCTTGTGGGGGGCGTTGTTGTCTCGCGCTCCACACTGCATAATTTTGATGAGATAAAACGCAAAGATATACGTCTTCACGACCATGTGTGGATCCAACGTGCCGGCGATGTGATCCCTCAGGTCGTAGGCGTTATTGTAGAAAAGCGTCCCAAGGATAGCTTAGAAATTGTTCCCCCGACGCACTGCCCTGTGTGTGAAACAGCTCTTGTGATCGAGGGTGTTTACTATGTATGCCCGAATACGCATGGATGCAAAGCACAGGTCCTTGAGCGCCTTATTCATTTTGTCAGCAAAGATGCTTTGAATATCACAGGCCTTGGCGCAAAGCATATTGCTTTTTTCTATGAGCAGAATTTAGTCAGGGAGCCTGCAGATTTTTTTACACTCGAAGAGCGCAATCGTATGTCCCTCACACCTCTGAGTGCGCATGAGGGATGGGGCAAGCAGTCGAGTGATAATTTATTTAAAGCTATTCGTGAGCGCCGCACAGTGCCTCTTGCACGTTTTATTTACAGCTTAGGGATTCTTCAAGTAGGCAAGGGCATTGCAGAACTTTTGGCACAGCATTATCAAGCCTCTGATCATTTTATCCAAGCGATGCTGCATCATCCCTTTGATGAAGTCCATAAAGATCTTTTGTCGATTGATGGTATTGGGGAAAGTGTCATCCGCGATCTCCATACCTATTTTAGTGATCCTTTGTCGCGAAAAAATATCGAAAATCTCCTGCCCTTCATGACGATTGAGCCCTATCAAAGACCTCAGCAACATACATCACAACTGACAGGAAAAACGCTTGTGTTTACAGGAACATTGGGTCTCAGCCGTCAAGAAGCCAAAGAATTGAGTCTGCAACATGGCGCAAAAGTGAGTGGCACGCTCTCCTCCAAGACAGATTATCTTGTGGTCGGCGATGATGCGGGAAGCAAATTAAAAAAAGCAAAAGAACTTGGGGTAACCCTTTTAACAGAAAAAGAATGGCTTCAAATGCTTACTTAATGTTTTTAATACCCCATTATCTCCTCTGTTTTTCAAAAAAGGCCAAGAATTTCCTTGAAAAGACAACCCGCTTTCGTTTATAAATATCCATAAAAAACTATTGGAGAATAACTCATGGCCCTTAAAATTCGCCTTGCACGTGGTGGCTCAAAAAAGCGCCCTTTTTATCGTATTGTTGTTGCTGAAGCGTCTGCGCCCCGCGATGGTCGCTTTGTTGAACGCGTTGGCTCTTATAACCCTATTTTGCCGTCGGATAATCCAGAGCGCATCGTTCTTGAGGCCGAGCGCATTAAATACTGGCTGAGTGTTGGTGCACAAGCCACAGATCGCGTTGTGCGTTTCCTCGGTCAAGCAGGGATTATGCCTATGCCCGAGCAAGGAAATAATCCTCAAAAGTCTCAACCCCGTAAAAAAGCTCAAGAGCGCATGAAGGAAGAAGCAGCAAAAGCAGAAGCGGCAAAGGCTGCAGAAGCAGAAGCCTAAAAAAAATTGAGTGATATCATTCACATTGCAACGATCGGCGCACCCTTTGGGGTGCGTGGTCATTTAAGACTTAAAACAAATACAGAAAACCCAAAAAACGCACTGTCCTACGGTTCTTTGACTGATCATAAGGGGCGTGCTTACACATTCAAACTCATTCGTGTGGAAAATGATAATACACTGATCGTAAGTGAAGAAAGCACCCTCGATCGCACGGCTGCTGAGGGCTTGCGTGGCATAAAACTCTTTGTTCAGAAAAAAGATCTCCCTACGCTAAAAAATGAGGATGAGTTTTATACGAATGATCTCATAGGTATGACGGCCTATAGTTTAGAAAATGAGTTACTAGGAAATGTCTTAGAAGTTCATAATTATGGTGCGAGTGATATTTTAACGCTTCGTATGACCGATGGCACCTTAAAGCAAATTGCTTTTATTCGTGATTCTGTTCTTACCGTCGATCACCTTCAGAAAAAAATTACCCTTGTGAAGGAACATCTTCTTTAGTTCATATTTTTTAAATAAAGTGGTCTAGTGACTTTAATGATTTTTTGCTAGCCTTAATCACAAGTGTTAATAGCGAGGTCAAAAAAATCTGTGGAGCCCCCTATTCACCATGTTGTCCTCTTGACACTTCCTGTTTTTAAGGGGGTTTTTTATCAATTTCTTGAAAAACATGGTAATGATATCGCCTACAATTTTGTTTTTGATTATGATGAGCTGAAGACTGTCACAGAAAAAAATAGAAATGCCCCTGCCCTCCTTATCTCCTTTGGTACAGGGGTTATTGTTCCTGAAAAAATTCTTAAAAAATTCCATAGAGCGTATAATTTTCACCCAGCCCCTCCAGAATATCCTGGTCTTGATCCCCATTTTTTTGCCGTTTTTGATCGTGTCACAACCTATGGCACGACGTGTCACATCATGACGGAAAAGGTTGATAGCGGACCTATTGTAGCGGTGAAGCGTTTTCCTGTTGAGGGCAGCCCCCATGCCATGAAACTTTTGGATATGACGCTGAACCATACCTTTGAGATGATTAATCATGTTTTTCAAAAAATCCTTGCGGAGGGTATTTTTCCAGAGCCGATTGATGAAAAGTGGGGGCAAGTGATCTGCACAAAAGCGCTTAAAAAATCACTGTGCAAGGTTGATCCCCTTATAGAAGAAGAGGCCTTCTGTCACCTTCTTCACAGCTTTCAAACAGGCGTGGGAGAGCAAAAAAATCTTTACATTGACCTCCATGGCCATCGTTTTCGCTATGAAGGAAAAATTTAGTTTTTTCATGAAATTCCAGATTTTTTAGGCAAAATTGAAGCATTTTTTGTCGGTTTTCATGAAAATTTGGTGATTTTCATGAAAAATACAGAATAATTTTGCTTTTTGAAAGATTTTTGATCGTAATAGTGGCATATTTGAGTTGTCTCACATGAGAAGTACGCGTTTTTTGAGCGATTTTTCCCTTTTTTACATGAAAAACCACAAAATATCGGTCAAAAAAGCGAAAATTCGCCTCAAAATCCTAAAAATTCGCCTAACCACGCAAAAACTACACTATTTTTCATGAAATACCCTCGAAATTTCAAAAAATGTGTCGTGAAAATCCATTTCTGAGAGAAAAAAGGGGCTGTTTGCAAAGAAAAAAGGGGCTATCCCCACTCAAATCAGGCATCTCAAGACAAGAATTTCTTTCTGGACATGAATTGATGATTTTTGCTACTATAGCATCTAGCCTTGTTAAGGCTTAGGCTTTTATTTTTTGGAGGATCAGGTATGTTTCGATTTAGCACCGCGTATTGTTTGAAGCATTTTGGCGTATTTTCCGCCGTCACCTTTATCCACCACAAAAATTCACGAAAGCGACAGTCCTCATGAAAGATTCTCAAAAAGCTAAAAAACTTCTTACGCTTACTCTTGCCTCTCTTCTGATTCTTACTGGTTGTCAAAAGCAACACGTTCCTAACCTTAAAACCATTGCTCTCACACAAATTATTGAACACAAAGCCATTGACGCTGAGCGTGAGGGGTTCAT
Organism: Pseudomonadota bacterium; assembly: GCA_021808925.1. Lineage (GTDB taxonomy): Bacteria > Pseudomonadota > Alphaproteobacteria > Paracaedibacterales > JAKBAR01 > JAKBAR01. Next base: position 6,031 of record JAKBAR010000025.1, read on the forward strand.
TGCAGGGTTAAAAGAGGCAGGCTTCGAGGATGGAAAAAATATCTCGATTCATTTTGAAAATGCCCAAGGGAGCATCGCTACAGCTGCGCAAATTGCGACTAAATTTATTAGCCTCAAGCCCGCTATGATTGTTGCGCTCACAACACCCTCCGCACAAAGTGTTGTCCTGGCGGCCTCTAAAACAGATATCCCTGTAATTTTTAGTACGGTGACAGATCCAGTTGGCGCTAAAATTGTGACACAAAACGAGGCACCACGCACCGATAATGTGACGGGTATAAGTGATTACTTGAGCGCATCAGCACAGCTCGATTGCATTCAAAAACTTCTTCCCCATGCCAAAAAAATTGGTGTGATTTATAACCCTGGTGAAGCGAATTCACTATTGATCATGAAGGATTTAAAGGCTGAGGCGCTTAAGCGGGGACTTCAAATTGTTGAGGCAACCGCTTCCAAAACGAGTGATGTTGTCACAGCGGCTCAAAGCCTTATTGGCAAAGTGGATGCCATTCATATTCCCAACGATAATACGGCTGTTGCCTCAATTGGGTCAATTATTGCTGTGGGTGAGAAAAACAAAATACCTGTTTTTGCAGCTGATACAGGGTCTTTTGATGCAGGCGTTGTGGCGATTGCAGGCTATGATCGTTTTCTGCTTGGAAAACGTCTAGCAGAATATGCTATAAAAATCCTCAAAGGGGAAAAGGCGAGTGCGTTGCCTGTTTTGCGGGATCATCCCGTACAATTTTACGTTAATATCGACGCAGCAAAAAAAATGGGTATGCCTTTGGATCCGGTGCTTGATAAGAAAAAACTGCAAGGTTTTGTGATTCGCTCCGGTCAGCATAATCAGTCATGAGACAGCCCAAGGGATAATGGAGTAATTTTATGTTTTTAAATCTTATTCAGCTGTTGGGCGCGCTGGAGCTTGGTCTTATCTATAGTCTTGTGGCCCTTGGTGTTTATTTGTCCTTTCGGACGCTGAATTTTCCAGACCTTTCCGTCGATGGAAGCTTTCCCCTCGGTGCCGCCGTTGCGGGTGCAGGCATTCTTTGGGGGCTTAGCCCTTTTGTCGCAACACTTCTTGCTGTGCTCGCAGGAGCTTTTGCAGGTTATATCACAGCACTTCTCGCCACACGGCTTAAAATGCTCAATTTGCTTGCGGGTATTTTAACAATGACGGCGCTCTATTCTATTAATTTAAGGATTATGGGGCGACCGAATCTTGCGCTTCTTGGGGAAAATACTTTATCCACACAGCTCAGCACTTTTGTCACAAAAGTCCTAGGACTTCCTGCAATTCTCACAGATCATGCGAATTTAATGGGGCTTGCGCTGATTACACTTTTGGTCGTTATTGGACTTGAGTGGCTCTTAAAAACACGCTTTGGTTTAGCCTTAAGGTCTATTGGTTCAAACCCACGGATGGCGCGCTCGATCGGGATTAATGACGATGCTATGGTGCAGTCAGGCCTTGCGCTAAGTAATGCGCTTGTGGCGCTTGCTGGCGCTCTTTTTGCACAGTATTCCGGGTTTGCGGATGTTTCTATGGGCGTTGGAACCCTGATTAGTGGTCTTGCTGCTGTGATTATTGGTGAAGCGCTTTTTCATACGCGCAGTGTCGCAAAGGCTCTTATCGCGTGCGTCCTTGGTGCGTTTATTTATAGACTTGCTATCGCTGTTGCCCTTAATTCGACGGATCTTGGCCTTCAAGCCTCAGATCTTAACCTTGTCACAGCTTTTATCTTTGCGATTGCTATGATTGTTCCTAAATTTAAAATCTTTTTCAAGAGAGGAAGAGACAAAAAATGATCATCCTCAAAAACATCAAAGTTACGTATAACCCTGGCTCTATGCGCGAGAAAAAAGCACTGCGCGGGATTGATCTTAAGATGAATGAAGGCGAATTTATCACTGTTATTGGCAGCAATGGTGCGGGTAAATCAACGCTCCTCAATGCGTTGGCTGGAGAAGTTTTGCCCACAAGTGGAAGCCTTAAAATTGATACAGTCGATGTGACAAAAACACCGGCGCACAAGCGTGCTGCCATGGTTGCACGGGTTTTTCAAGATCCTCTTGCAGGGACATGTGCAGATTTAACAATTGCAGAAAATTTAGCACTTGCGGAACGACGTGGGTTCTCGCGGGGTCTTAATTTGTCTCTTTCAAAAGCAAAATTAGCGGAATATAAAACGCTTGTCAGCCGCCTAAAACTTGGGATTGAGAATCGACTTGATTCATTGATGGGCTCACTTTCAGGAGGACAGCGTCAGGCCATTAGTCTTCTCATGGCAACGTTGAGTCCACTACAAATTCTTTTGCTGGATGAGCATACATCTGCCCTTGACCCAAAAACAGCAGCCTTTGTGATGCAACTTACAGAAAGCATTGTCAAAGAAAAAAACCTCACAGCTTTGATGGTCACACATAGTCTGCATCAAGCACTTACAACGGGTACGCGCACGATTATGCTCCACGAGGGGAAAATTATTTACGACGTGAGTGGCGAGGAGCGCCAAAATCTTACGCCTCAAGATCTTTTGGAAAAATTTGGCAGCTCAATGGATGATGACCGCCTGTTGCTGAGAAACTAAGCCCTTAGTAATCATCCCCCCTCGTAAAGAAGGGGGGGCAGTGCTGCGGTTACTCTGTAAATTTAATGCTCCCTTTGAGCACATCAACAAACTGCTTACGCAAACTGCCTGCCGTAGCATTAGACCCTGTATTAAGATTTACCGTCATTTCATGATTACTATTGTCATTATTCATAACAATACCATGATTTTCTAATTTTTTCTCAATCTCTTCCATAATTTTTGTATATTTTTTCTCTTGTTCATCCGTCCAATCATTGGAGAGAATTGTTTTATTTGTATCAAATTTCAAAAAATCTTTATTTGAATTTTTTACAAAGAATAAGTTGTTTTTTTGTTCTTTCTCTTCAGCAGCCAAAAAATTCAAAACTTCTTTTCTTATATTCTTTTCATCTTTATCGATAGTTACAGAGTAAAGCTCATTTTCCCTGATCTTAATTTCTGGAAATCCCTGTATCTTTTCATTATAATCTTGGATTGTTTCGTCATCCAAATTATTTTCAATCGCTGTCTTCTTGCAATCAAGATAAATGCCTTTTTCGTTATCATTAGATAAAACAAGCCTTACTTTTTTTCCATATTCTTCATCATCTGATGCATAACTGTACCCAACGAAGCGCGTGATTAAAGTGAGTGCTAAAATTAATTTTTTTATCATTATGTATTCCTTTTATTCGATATTATTTTGTCTTTTTGACAGGAAGCATCCTGAATGTTTTTGTCTTAATAGTCAAGATAATAAAATATGACTAAAAAGTAACTGAATAACGATCTTTTTTATTTTATCATATTAAGTTGTGCAGCTTTGACAACATTTTGCATCAGACACGCCACCGTCATAGGCCCAATGCCCCCTGGAACAGGTGTAATATACCGGGCAAGGGGCGCCACCTCATCAAAAAGAACGTCACCTTTGAGTATTTCTTCCCCATTTTCGTGTACACGCGTAATCCCCACATCCAACACAATCGCCCCTTTTTTTACATGATGACGTGTGATAAGACCTGGTTTTCCCGCAGCAACAATCAGAATATCGGCTTGACGTGTAAAATGCTCAAGATCTTTTGTATGACGATGTGTGACTGTGACCGTTGCATGATTGCGTAACATCAACGCGGACATAGGCCGCCCCACAAGGAGCGATCTTCCCACAACAACAACATGCTTAGATTTAATTTCAGTCATGCGTGATAAAATCTCAAGACAGCCTTTGGGCGTACACGGAACAAAACGTGGAGTCGACGAAAAGAGATAACCAATATTTTCGTGATGAAGACCATCAACATCTTTAAGAGGATTAATTCTTTGAATCACCTCGTAGTTATTAAGATGGAGGGGGAGAGGCATTTGCAATAAAATACCATGAACATAGTTATAATTGAGCTCTTCGATGATGCTATAAAGTTTTGCTGTCGATGTATTTTCACTGAGATGGATCACGTCAGACTTAATCCCCATCTCCTCACAGGTGATTTTTTTTCGGTTCACATAAATTTCACTCGCAGGATTATTCCCCACCAAAATAACAGCAAGACGTGGCTTGATTGAAAGCTCTTCAACCTCTTTTTTAATTTTTTCAAGAAGATGCTCGGCAAGCACCTTTCCATGAATAATATTCCCTTTAATAAAAAACGGATGATCTTGCTTCATACGACGTCACTAGGATGGAAATTTAATAAGAAGACGGATAAGAATGTCCTGAATAAAATAAAGCGCAAGCACAAGAACCATAGGGGACAAGTCAATGCCGCCCAGGTTCGGCATAAAAAGACGAATACGCCCTAAAAGGGGCTCTGTGAGACGAAAAAGAAAATTATGGATGAAGTAAACAACTTGGTTATAGCGATTAATCACACCAAATTGCTCAAGAAGGCTGAGAATAATATAAATAAAAACGGCAAATGTATAAAAATTAATCACCGTGATCAGGAGTCTTAAAAGGGGCACAAAAAGGATATCCATGGCATTTCTCAAAAGGGAAAGTCTTTTCAAACATTATGAAAAGTGGGTTACAAGCGCAAGAAATTTGTGCTTTTTTCATGATTTTGATTTTTCCTTAAAGAGAGGGAGTTTTGAGAATGATTTTTTTCATAAGGAGGCAAGTTTTGAGGTTTTTAGTGACATCTCACAGGATTTTTTTCACCAAGTTTTTACATTTTCTATCCTATAGAGGGTGTGTTTTCATGTTTTTCATACGCATTTATTATACAAAATCACTCACTTCCAAAAATATATTCAAAAATTCCTACTAGCATGCACACAAATTTGCTGCGTTCATTGAACGAGGGGAGAAATACAAAAAAAATTCTCTTAATTTACTTAAAAGCCCTAGAAATCCCCACAAAAATAGTCGCCTAAAATGACTCAATTGTCGTTTTAAAAAGAGGGAAAAAATTACCTCAGATTAAGAATTTTTCTTGCCTGCGCCTTGTGGTGGGCATTATTTGCCAAAAGCTCTAGGTCTTCAAAACCGCTATACATAAAGCTTGTGCCAAGGTAGTGCATGCCGAGATAGTCACATATTTGCTCAAAAGTCTCCTCGAAACCTTTGGGGTAAGAAGTGCCAAAGCTTGCAATCACAAAAAGCTTTTTCCCACGAAGTTTACGCCCAAGGTCCTTTCTAACGGTGAGAAGATCATTAAAACGGTCAAAGAAAATCTTGTGCAATGTGCTCATACTATACCAATAGACAGGCGTTGCGATAATCAAAAGATCATGCGTTATTAACGTTTCTATCGTTGGAATAAAATCATCATCTAAATGAGGATGCTCATACTCATAAGGTGCAATGGTGAGATTTCTCAGTTCTATGATAGGAATAGTTTCATCGCCAATAATGTCTGAAACGGCTTGACGTGTATGCCCGAAGCTTCGCGTGCTGCCTAAGAGAATGATCGGATTCATTTTTCTATCTTACTTTTAAGGATAAATGGTGACAATGAAAATCAAAGCCATGATTCACATATAATTTGTGGGCTGTATGGCGCGTATACCCCGTATCAAGATGTATTTGAGCGCATTGATTTTCACGTGCAATGCTAGAAATATGATGGAGCAATGTTTGAGCATATCCTTTTCCTCTCTCTTTTTTCCCTGTGATCAAGTCATCGATATAAAGAGTTTTTCCCCAGGCAAGTGTTGTCATGATGCGAAAGCCTGCGCATGCGACCACTTCCTCTTTAGGCATAAGCGCTATGATTTCATACCCTTCTTTTTGCTGTTGCATCACTTGGTTAATATAAAACGTCACATCAGGCAAATAGGGGCGTAGCTCTAAAAAAATATCAAAAGACAAAGCTATTTCCTCAGGCGTGGTAAGTTTTCTAATGTGCATACATTTCCTTTTCTACCTCACAGTTTTATTCAGCCACGTTACGATATATTTTGGATAGTTCGCAAACCACTCATCCACATGATAGGTTCCAAGCTTTATATCTGTTGCCGAAAAAAAGGGACCTTGCTTTAAAAGCCAACACCAAAGTGTTTCTAAAAAACTTTTTTCTCTATAACCAGAAATTTTAGCCGCAAAATAAGCCTCATCCGAAAAAGCACTATGTTGAACGTATGGAGACCAGGTCGTACTTTTCGCTGTTTTCACTAACTGATCTTTTACATCCTCTTGATATTGCATCATCCCTCGAATAAATAAGATGGGTTTCGCAGAAGAGTTAGGTGGGATACCTATATGTCCAAAGATAGAGCGCTCTGTTATTTTAGAATCGATATCCACAATTGCCTTAATACGAGGATCCTTAAAGCCCATGATATGTGCGACATTGCCCCCAAGGCTGTGGCCCATAAGAATAATTTTATTTTTATCCATGGCCTTTGAAATCTTTCCAAAATCTTCAAAGTGATGCAGCACATAATCAATATCAGAAATGGCACCGCTTATTACCTCATCATCGTATTGATAGCGATAATCGCGATCCCGCGGGAGGTACCAAGCATCTTTAAGCGTCAGTGTGACCCGTGTCGCATCTGGAAATTGGACAAAATTTGCTACATAAGGTTGATCCATCGCCACGACAATATACCCCTGAGAGGCAAGCTCTGTACAAAGAATCGTGTACTTTTGCCGTTCATTTCCGCGCCCTGGAATAAAAAAGATAACAGGAAATTTTTGGCCTAAAAAAGGGTCGGCTTGGGGCTTGGCATAGGACAAAACTTTTACACCAAACACAGTACTATCTTTAAGTGTTCCCGGCATATAAGGATATGTTTGCGCCGAAGATTGTGTTGCCGGATAAAAAAGAGTCGCCATCCAGCGTCGTTTTTCAGACCCTCTCAGCATTTTTCGTGAGGCATCAGAAAACATTATATTCTCAGTCCCCACATTATATGGTCCTGTGGGCTTTGGAAGATCCAAAGTAAGTGCGAGGACTTTATGGATCCCAAAAAAACTCAAAAGCGTTAATAAAATTAATCTCACATATGCCTCACAATAAAATCACAGCGGTCCTGAGGCGGCATTTTCGGAATAAAAAGTATCTCAAAGCCAAATTTTTTATAGACCTCTATGTGCATTTTTTCAAACACAAGAGCCTCCTCAAAACTTATTTGACGCGCATCCGTGTTTTCGATAAACCCCAAATTTTCAAAGAAAAAAACCTGAGGATGATAAATTCTATCGGATAAAATCCTCTTCACTTCTGCCACAAGCACAGGGGAGGGAGGATACCCTAGGTACCGTGAAAGCGCATAAGTACATAAAGGTGATCTGTCATAAAATTGCACAGTGCCTCTAGCTTCATATTGGCGTTGTTTTTGCAAATGAATAGTCTCATCGATAAAATGCGGATGTGTCCAGGGTTCAAGGATGCCCTTTTTTTGTGAGCTTCTAATAATATCTGTCGCAGCTTCAGGGATAACGTTGTACCCCAAATCCTTCAGCGCATGGAGCGTAGAAGTTTTTCCACTGCCCGGTGTTCCTGTTATAATGTAGCGTTTTATATGCATAATATTTCCCAAATAGAATGTTATTTTAACGATGTTTTGTGCGAGAAAACACATTTCCTAGATTTTAATGTCAAAAAAGATTAGTATGAGCCTATACATACACTATATCTTTGCGTTTGCCTTCAATGCAGCCACCCGGAACTAAGCCTCCAACGCCCAAAAAATCTCAAAAAAAAGCTCGCAAGACCAAGCGCTCTTTTCTGTGGACGTTTTTTAAGTCTCTTTTTGTTTTAGCTGTTTGGGGCATTTGCTTTTTATGCCTCGCTATCCTTTGGTTTAGCTACGATCTTCCTGATATTAATCAACTTTCACAATCCAATCGCAAACCAAGTGTTGTGATGCAAACGCAAGAGGGTACAGTGATTGGCACCTATGGCGAGCTTTATGAGGATATGGTCAAGCTGAGTGAGCTTCCGCCTTATGTTTATCAAGCTGTTTTAGCCATCGAAGACCGACGTTTTTATCACCACTTTGGTCTTGATTTTATTGGTCTTGTGCGCGCAGCTTACACAAATTATCAAGCGGACCGCGTAGTGCAGGGAGGATCAACTGTCACGCAACAGCTTGGAAAAAACTTTCTCCAAGCCCAAGGGCTTTACACGGTCAACGATAAATCACTGCGCCGTAAAGTTCAAGAGGCGATTATGGCGTTGTGGCTTGAGTGGCATTTTACAAAAGAACAGATTCTGACAATTTATCTCAATCGCGTTTATCTAGGCTCGGGTGCTTTTGGCGTTGATGCGGCTGCGCACAAATATTTTAATTGTTCAGCGCGGCAACTGAATGTGTATCAAGCGGCTGTGATTGCAGGCCTTTTAAAAGCTCCTTCGCGCTATTCTCCTTTAAGCAATCCGGAAAAAGCTTATGAGCGTGCCGCCGTTGTTCTGCATCAAATGGTTGAGGCGGGGTATATCGACCGTGCGGATCATTATTTGGCGCAAGCAAAGCAAAACTTAATGAATAACCCCGATATCAAGGCTCAAAGCAGCGTAAAATTCTTTACTGATTGGATTTATGATCAAATCCCCAGTTATGTACCGATTGATCAAGATCTTGTGGTGATAACAACCCTTGATATTGCCATGCAACAGCATGCAGAAAAGATTTGTCAAGATTTTAAGGCTATGGGAGAGGAGCTTAAGGCCAGCGAAATTGCGCTTGCTTCGATGCTTGCAGATGGCGCTATTAAGGCAATGATCGGCGGGTATGATTATAAAAAAAGTCAATTCAATCGCGCAGCACAAGCCCTTCGTCAGCCAGGTTCGACCTTTAAAATGTTTGTTTATTTAGCTGCCTTAGAGCATGGTTTTACACCTGATACGATGATAGAGGATACGCCTGTGCAAATTGGAGCATGGGCACCAAGTAGTTATAAATGGCAGTCACGCGGTGAAATTACACTGAGAGAAGGTTTGACCCACTCTGTTAATCCTGTCACAGTCCGTGTGGGCCAGGCTGTAGGTGCTCATAAAATTATCGAGGTAGCGCACCGCCTTGGAATCACAAGTAAAATGACACCTGACCTTAGTATTACTCTTGGAGCGATGGATGTCACACTCCTTCAACTGACGGCATCCTTTGCAACTTTTGTGCATCATGGCCTTGCAGTGTGGCCCTATGGCATTTTAGAAATACGCACAAAAGATGGAAGAGTCCTTTATAAACGAGAGCCTGGGGCCCCTGTGCGCGTTGTGGCAAAAGAACAACTCGCAGGCATTCGTGATATGCTCCATTCTGTGGTGAAACTGGGCACAGGGCGTGCGGCAAAATCCGCTGTAGGCGGTAAAAGTGGAAGCAACGGCGACAGGGATGCTTGGTTTATTGGGTACACAGATAGACTTGTAACAGGTGTTTGGATTGGCAATGACAATAACAGTCCCATGGTGAAAAGATCTGTCGGTGGGCGTATGCCTGCAAGGGTGTGGGAGGCATATCATGCAGGTCTCAATGCATCTCAAGGAGAGGAGAGAGATGTGGATAATCTTATTGATGAGATCGCAGCTTTGGGGGATGCACCCATTATTGAGGGAAGGGCTGTGACAGAGGCTGCAGCGCGTGCAGAGGCTGCGGCCATCGCGCGCCAGGCGGATATCCCGGCAAGTGAGCCCACAGCCCAAGAGCTTGAACAGGATAATGTTGCTGAGCTTGCGGGTGTTTTGGGTCGCAGTCATTAATATATAGCGAAACCATTGCATATCATCATCTAAAAATGAACTCCTTTACGAACGCTGAGATTTTACGTTAGAGTAAATATATTTCTTTTGTTTTAGAGATTTCTTCTATGACGTTTGTTTCCAGGTCTTTCGTTAAAATGATCCTTTTTATAAGTCTTGTAGGGACGGGCGTAGGGCTATTGTACACACCTCTTTTTAATGCTTTTAGCCATAATCCCATCTTGAACACGATTGTTTTTAGCGTTTTTTTTGTGGGTATTTTTATTAATTTTCTCAATCTCTATCGTGTAGGAAAAGAGCAAAAATGGCTTGAATCCTATGACCGCGGTCATGAACGTTTTCCTGGAACACCTGACCCTAAGATTCTTGCACCGGTGGCTCTGATTTTAAACGAATCGAAAAATCAATATCTCTCTCCGATGCTGATTCGCTCACTCCTTGCCAGTGTGGAGGCACGCTTGGATGCCATGCGTGATGTGAGCCGTTATATTGTGGGGCTTTTGATTTTTATGGGTTTGCTTGGAACGTTTTGGGGGCTTTCTCAAACAATTGGCGCCATTGCAGGTGTTATTTCAGGTATTGATCTTGGCGCTGGTGAGGTTAAAGATGCTTTTGCAAACCTAAAAGAGGGCCTGCAATCCCCCCTTAACGGCATGGGAACGGCTTTTAGTTGCTCGATGTTTGGCCTAGCCGGATCCCTTATTGTGGGCTTTTTAGATTTGCAAATCTCGCGTCTATCGACGGATTTTTATCATATGGTCGAGGAGCGGTTAACACTTTTAACAAAAATTACAACAGCAGAGATCAGTGAGCCTCATTCAAGCGGTCCTGCCTATACCCAAAGTCTTTTAGAGCAAACAGCGGAAAATATGAATCAGCTTCAAAATCTTATTCGCCGGGGCGAGGACAATCGCACAAGTGTGATTAAATCAATGCAAGGTGTGGGTGAAAAACTTACTGTGTTGACGGATCAAATGATGACAAATCAACAGCTTCTAAAGAAAATTGCTGAAAATCAGATCGATCTCCAAGGGGCATTGCAACAATTTCATCGCACTCAAAATGGCGGGGGCGAAGATATCCTCAAGCATCATCTGCGCAGTATGGATGCCACTCTTACAAAACTTTTAGAGGAAAGCATCGAAGGGCGCAATCGCGGCATCCAAGATGTCCGCGGCGAGATTCGCCTTGTGGCGCGCACAATCTCCGCCCTTGCAAATGGTCAGGAAGTTGCTGCATAAAAAATTATATTCTTGGCAAAAAGTTCTTGCGTAAAAATTTTTCCCCTAGAGCTCTTTATCTTTATATTCACATAGTTTTTCTAAAAAGCATTTTTGACAAAGGGGCTTGCGAGCTTTACAGATATAACGTCCATGCAAAATAAGCCAATGATGTGCGTGATATAAAGCCTCTTTAGGAATAACTTTTAGCAACGCTTGTTCCGTATCCAAAGGTGTTTTCGTCGCACAAAGCCCCAAACGATTGCTCACACGATGGATATGTGTGTCTACGGCAAGCGTAGGCTCGTGAAAGGCTACATTAAGAACAACATTTGCTGTCTTACGGCCAACACCCGGCAATGACTCAAGGGACGCTCGGTCTTTGGGTACAGAGCCGTGACAATTTTCCACAAGCGCATGGGAGATCCCTAAGATATTTTTGGCTTTCGTTTTAAAAAAATTAAGTGTTTTAATGGCTTCTTCGATCTCTTCAAGAGACAGTTGCAACATTTTTTCGGGTGTTTTAGCCCTCTTAAAAAGCTTTTCTGTGGCTTTGTTCACATTCATATCTGTTGTTTGCGCAGAGAGCATCACCGCAATCAAAAGAGTATAGGGATCCTCGTACACCAGCTCTGTTTCAGGTGTAGGATTGTGTTTTTCAAAAAGATTAAAGATAGAGTGAATTGTATCTGGCGTCATAAGCTTTTTAGATCAATGTCATTCAAAAACAGTTCATGAGGACGATAAATCCCGGGATCCTTCTGCGCCATCATAGATGCAAGAACAATAGCCCCCTTTGCATAAAGAGTGCGGTTAAAACTTTTATGCGTCAGGCTCAGCATATCATCATTTCCTAAAAAAGAAACCGTATGTTCCCCCGAAATAGCCCCTCCTCTTGCGGAAGAAAAACCAACAAAGCCTTTTTTCCGCTTACCTTGATGGGGATAGCTATAGTCAAAAGGACTATGACGTCCCTTGGCTGCAGCTTCTCCAAGCATCAGTGCTGTGCCAGAAGGCGCATCAATTTTATCACGGTGGTGTGCTTCAAAAATTTCAATATCATAGGCATCATCCAGGATTTTTGCGGCATGCTCTACAAAAAAATGCATAAGCGCGATCGTTGGATTCGTGTTAGGAGCTAGGCAAATAGGAATGAACTGTGCGGCCTCTAAAAGAGAGTGATGTTGATGGGGCTCAAGCCCTGTCACACAATAAACAAGAGGCTTTCTGTGATGTATAGCATGAGGGAGATAATCAACCAGCGCCTCCTTGCGACTGACATCAATCATAACATCACAGTGTTCTAAAAAAGTATCAATCGCTGTGGTCGCAAGGGGGTGATCTTTTTTTTCGCGTACCTTGATCGACGAGCATTGCCGCTCTTTTTCTTGACGCAGGCATGCCTCGATCGCTTGCCCCATGCGACCAAAACCCATAATTCCAATGTTTAACACTAATGATGACTCGTTTTTTTATAAGGTTGTTCGCTATTTTTGACGAAAGTGCGGGAAAGATCAATCCATCAATAAGGTTTTTCGTAAGAACAGCGTGTATAGATGATATGGCTCGTAAATGTATTGAGGATTCCTGCAAAAAGAAACTGCAGCATCATAATGACACCTTCGAGAAGAAAAGTGGGCCCAAAATCTTTTATTAAAAAAACAAGGCCAACGACAACGCATGTGTTCAAAACAATAAGACTAAGATAGATAATCAGCAGCTGAAAATGAATGGGCAAAACAATATTTTTCACATCCTTTAAAACAGAGCTCCCGTCAAATCCCATTGCCACAAGACCTAGAAAAACAAAGATAAAGGGCATACACCAAAAAAACAAACCTGTGAGGAAAAGTCCCCCAAAGGAGAGTCCTATCATACCCAGGCGTGCTGTAATAATGCTCGTGATCAGCCCAAGAAAAAGGACTGTCATACCGATAAAAATTGTATAAAAAAGATACACAAGCTCACTTTTTGAAAAACGCAAAAAAGGGGCCTCTTCTTGAAATGCTAGGCTCCTGTACCATGCCACACTCACAGCCGACATAATAAAAAGGGAACCTATTTGAGCAATCAGTGGGTTCAAAAGATGCAAAGTGAGTGAAACGATAAACCATGCAGAAATCACACGTAAATACTGCAGCGTCAGTGTGCGGTAAAATCCTTCTCTTAAAGATTCAACAGCCGAAAAACCACTGATATTTGCGAAAACAGTGATGCCGGTTTTTTTTTCATGCGTCATAAAAATCGTGCTTGTGCTTTTTTTATGGCCCTATAATAGCACTGTTTTAACTTTTTAGAGTGTAAATTTCACAGAATCTGTGGGGGAATCATCTACCGAGCTATCATCATTTTCTTGATAACGTTTGAGACGATCCTTGAGTATATTTTCAAGCAATACATGGGAAATGGCTGTTGTTTGTGTTGTAACAGATTGTTTGGGAAGAACCGCTTCAAAAGAACTTACAACGCCACGCATCGTAAGGGGTTTGTCGATGCTATAGATGGTTAGAAAATCAACAGGGGGGTTAGGCTCTCTAAAAATATAACTTTTTTTATCCACTATTTCTTCTTGAGCGAGAGGAAAAGAAACTTCTGCAGATGAAGAAGGTAATAAATGACCCTCAAAAATCTTTTTTTCAAGGTCACCAAGGGTTTCCAAGCAATCTTTCACAGAACAGTGTCCACCTTTTTCATTATAAATAAGGACAAAAATAAAGGTATTCACAAGGCTTTCTTGGTAAACTTCTATGCCTTTCAGCGCCTCAGGGATGTCGAAGATAAGGATTTTAGGCCCATCGATATTTTTAAAAATGCGGGATATTTCATAGAGATTGGTGTGAAAATGAATCTTATCCTGACCCAAAATATGCATGATATGGGGGAGAGATTTACGCAAAAGTGCATCATGTGTAATAAGCCCAATGGTATACTCATGAAGTGAAATCATCTAACCACACACCTTTTTTATGGATCTTATCCATAGTGTGTCGAATAAAGTTTAATAGAGTCTTAAAAAAAGAAATTTTTTTCTATAATATAAAAAAACCCTCTAAAAAAACTTAGAGGGTTTGATACAAGAATTTTAATTTGAAAAACTAAAATTAGCCTTGACGTGCTTTAAAACGAGGTGCCTGCTTATTAATAACATAAACACGGCCACGACGGCGCACAACTTTGCAGGCCTTATGGCGACTTTTGAGGGTCTTAAGTGAGTTTGCGATTTTCATAATACAAAACTTTTCTTTTCTAAATGTGGGGCCATTATGCAGTCTAAAAACAAAAAAAGCAAGAAAATTTATGCAAGCGAAATCACCCGTGGTATTTAAAAGTCTTTCGTGATAAAAATAGTAAGGTAAGCCTTGGAGAGTTATCATGAAAAGCGTTCTGATCATTGACATTAAAACCGACAATAGTGCTTTTGAGTCTATTGTCCAAAAAAGCATTCATATTTTAGACGAGCAAGGTGTTACTTATTCTAAAATCTGTGTCAATCATATCCTTGAAGCGCCTATTGCTTTGCGTTTTGCGATTGAAACTTTTAGATCCAATCATGACAAGAACAGCAAAAGACCTGATGGCTATATGGTTTTTGGTTTTGTTTCAAAATCAGAAGACTTGGAAACCGTTGTGTATGAAGAATTTTTACGCTCATTGCAAGACATGGCGTGCTATTATGGCTTAGCCCTGTCCCATCACACGCATTTTGAATCTCAATCCTCACCTAAAAATAGTGATAGCATCGCCCAACAGATTGTTTACTCTTGTCTTGATCTTATTCAGCTCAAAAGGCAGCTGGGCCTTCAGTCAAGCCATATCAATACCCCCTAAGAGTTCATAACTTAACTTACTCAACTTATTGCTTAAGATCATTGAAAGACATATGACAAAGAAAAAATTTACAAAACGTCGCGCTGCACGGTTTTTTATTACACAAGCTCTCTATCAAATAGAGCACTCGGACCAGCCTCTTCCCCTTTTAATAGGGCAATTCGTTCGGACTCACTTCGAGAATAGTGATCATGAACTCGCAGGTGATGCGGATGAAGATCTTTTTCGTCGTATTCTTGAGGGTGTCACACATCATCAAAGTGAGATTGATCAGACGATCGGTCGTATCCTTTTGGATGGCTGGACGGTAGACCGGTTAGATGCTGTTGTGCGTGCTCTTCTTCGCGCGAGTACGTTTGAAAGCATGTATGATCTTGAGACGCCTTTGCCCGTCATTATTAACGAGTATGTTGAAATTGCTAAAGTTTTTGTGGCTCAAGGGGAAGTGACGTTTATTCATGTAGCTATGGATAAAATTGGCCATTTGGTGCGAGAGGCTAAAGAGAACAAAAATTAAAAAAGAGTGTATTTTTTGCGTGATTAGGCCATTTTTGGGGTGAATTTTCGCGTTCTTGGCCGCTATTTTGTGGTTTTTCAGGCAAAAAAGGGCTTTTTTAACGCATCATGCACGATAATAGGTGAATTTTTAGGATTTTAACGCGAAATTTCCTCGATGGTCTCGCGACGGCTGCTTGAAAAGAGGGGGTAAGTTGTATTTTTGCGAAGATTTTTTTTAAAAATTTCTCTTCTCAGTGCGCCCCTAGATTTTCCTTCGAAAATCCTATTTTTTTCGCTATTTTGTGTGTTTTTCGGGCAAAAAATAGCTTTTTTAACGCATTAGG
>JAKBAR010000026.1 GCA_021808925.1 Pseudomonadota bacterium
TCGGACTTAACGACCTTAAGGATGCAGGGATGGAGACTTTGAGTGAAGGCCTCAAAAATACGTCTCTTAAAAAGATAAATTTATATTCGAATGACCTCACCTCGAAGAGTGCTCCTTTTATTGTCACCCTCATTAAGAATAATCCAAATCTTGAGACATTGGATCTCAGAAGTAACGACCTTAAGGATGCAGGGATGGAGATTTTGAGTGAAGACCTCAAAAATACGTCTCTTAAAGAGATATTTTTCTCTTCGAATAAGCTCACCTCGAAGAGTGCTCCTTTTATCGCCAAGATCATCCAGAATAATAAAGATCTTGAGACATTGGATCTCAGAAGTAACGACCTTAAGGATGCAGGGATGGAGACTTTGAGTGAAGGCCTCAAAAATACGTCTCTTAAAAAGATAAATTTATGTTGGAATGACCTCACCTCGAAGAGTGCTCCTTTTATTATCACCCTCATTAAGAATAATCCAAATCTTGAGACATTGAATCTCCGGGTGAACAGACTTACGAGGAAAGACTCTCAAGACATCCTGAGTTATCTTAATAAATATGATAAATCGATTCCATTGATTAAGGGTCTTGACCTCGATGAAGAAGGGAAAAAAATATTTAAAAAGATTTATAAGCAATGAAGATAAAGTAAAAAATGATTTCAAGAGCTTTGAGAATTATAAGAATATAAAAATTTTTTATAATAAATAAAGATATGGCGGGAAAAGTCGGGCTTGAGTGCCCCCTCCCTTTACACTTTAGGAGGGGGGGGGCTCCCTCTATTTTTTAGCGGAAATGAGATTCATAAAAAGCGTCATCGCATCCCCGCCCTTTGCAAAGGTCTCTAAAATCTCTGCAAGCTGCATTTTTTCAAAAGACGCAATGTTTTTCAAAATATTGGCTGTGGGGCTATGGGGCTCTATTTTCTCAAACGTTTCCGCTAAAGAGCGCAACTGTTGATAGGCCTGTGCGCGGGTAAAAGTATTGTCCGACACGGATACCTCGTCTTTTTTCAAAGGGGGTTGAACTTCTTGAACTAACGGCATGATGGTGTCTGCCTCTTCCTGTTGCGCTTTCTTCTTAGGATCCTCCTCCACTTTATCTAAAGATGGATCATCGATGAGCACTAAAATATCTGAAAGAGTTTTGAGTGTTGCACTAAAAGCTGGAGCTTCCTTCTCAAGTTGAGTCTCAAGAGTATTTTTAAAAACAAGCAAACTCTTTTGAAAGGACTGAATATCTTTGAGATTTCTTTTGATATACGCCTTAGGTGTTTGATGATAGATTTCCTTAAAAGATGCGAGTGTGGGCTCACCTCTTTTTCCTGCGCGCTCCAAAAGACGGGCCGCCCCTTTGGGGTCGCGTTTTATATCTTTGTCCAAACGCTTGGCATTTTGGTAATCTTGAAAATGATAGGCACGCGCCGTATTTTCATGGGAAGTCAGCGGCAAAAGATGAAACTTTGCACTCAGCATTGCATCCATCCATTCAAATATATGAATACGATGCTCTGGATCGAGAGGATACATTATGGTCCAATATTTTTCCAAAAAAGACACAGTGGCCTCTAGGCCTCTTGTGGCCCCTGATACACCATAAAGAACAAACCACGCTTCGACAAGCCACGCCAAAACTTGTAAATCCTTTGACTGATGGGCCAGAATATCCACACAAGTTTTTTCAACAACTGTGTGCTCAGCTTTTTTAAGATCAATCTCCCAAACCCCCCGCGAGAGCTTACTGTCATCCTCCATGCGCGCTTTTTTAATCACATCATAAGCAGGTTCATAAAAAAGGTAAGCACCCGCCGTATTATCCTCAAGAGGCTGGAGCAAAGCATCCGTAGAGATTAAAAGTGAATCATCCATTTTTTTAAAAAGCAGTCATGCGTGGGAATCTCTCTTTTATCATTCGCGAGGCCCACCAAAAGCGCAATCTTTTTTTATATTCCATCACAACAATGAGTTTTTTCCTCTTAAGAAAATATTTACTTTTTGATTCGATAATGGAGATCAAGGTAAGTTGTCCTAAGTTTTGGTTCATCGTGTCGGACTCTTTTCACGAATCCTCTATTGATCCTCTTTTCAAGGCCCTTGGAAGGATTGCGGATCTTTATAATCACCCCATTACAGAGGAAAGTCTGCGCGCAGGCTATGCCGTGGATGACACCATCGATTTTGAATTTATGCAGCGCATATCCCGTGAACGTCTTAAGCTGGAGGCGCACATCGTGGAAAGTGTAGACCTCCCCACAATAAAGGAAGCATGGCCTTGTTTACTTATCCTCAAAAATAATAAAATTGTTGTGCTTGAGGAGATTAAAAAAAGTCACGCAATCGTTTTTGATCCTGAAAATCCACGCCAAACAACGCTCACTCTCAAGGCACTCAGTGATCTTTATGACGGCCGGATCATTCACTTTTCCCCCATTGTGAATCTCCATGAAGAGTCCTCTAAAGAAAAGGAACCCTTTTATGATAATTGGCTTTTAGATGTCTTGAAGCATTTCAAAAAAATATATGCACAAGTTGTTTTTTCCGCTTTTATTACAAATCTTCTGGCACTCATGGTGCCTTTATTTGCCATGAATGTGTATGACCGTGTCATTCCCAATGCCTCTTTTTCAACGCTTTGGGTCCTGTCTGCAGGTATTTTAATTGCAATAAGCTTTGATTTTATTTTAAAAACACTCAAAAGTTATCTCGTGGATTTTGCGGGGAAAAATGCTGATTTAATGTTTTCCAATCTATTATTAGAAAAAATATTCGCCCTCAAACTTGATAAACATAATATCTCCAGTGGCATGATGTTAAGTTATACGCGCGAACTTGAAACGATTCGTGAATTTTTTTCCTCCATTACACTTGTCACACTTATTGATATTCCCTTTGCTTTTCTTTTTCTCTTTATTATTGGCTTTATCGGGGGCCCTCTTTTGCTTTCCATTGAAGTCACTGCGATTCTATTGATTCTTGTGGCCAATTACATTTTGCATAAAGTGATTAGCCATCACACAGAACATGCTCAGAAAACGGTCCATAAAAAAAATAACTTTCTTGTCGAATCTATCCTCGGCCTCGAGACGATTAAGGCCTCGACGGCAGAGGCAAAAATGCAGCGTCAATGGGGCGTTCTTTCAGAGATGAGCGCACAGGAATCTAAAAAATCCAGTTTTTTTAGCAGTCTTGCTGTGAATATTGCCTCAACAGTTTACAACCTCAGCTATATTAGCATTGTCATTGCAGGCGTCTACCTCATTATTGCAAGAGAACTCACAATGGGTGGCCTTATTGCATGCTCAATCCTGAGCAGCCGCTGCCTTACGCCCTTTTCGCAAGCTGTTTCCGTGCTTTTGCGCTTTAGTCATGTGAGGGATGCGTACAAATCCATTTCAAAGCTTATGGCCATGCCCACTGAGCGCAAAACTGACTTTGATTATACGGCAAAACCAACACTTAAGGGGTCGATTGTATTTCGCAATGTTTCTTTTACTTACCCCGATCAGAGCGCTCCCGCCCTTAAAAATGTGTCTTTTCAGATTAATCCTGGGGATAAAATCGCGATTTTAGGAAAAATTGGCTCTGGCAAAACAACCATTGAAAAACTTATTTTAGGGTTTTATGAACCCACTGAGGGAGAGATTATTATTGATGGCGTGGATCAAAGACAAATTGACCCTGTCGATTTTCGCTCAAAGATCAATCATGTCCCGCAAAACACCTATCTCTTTTCAGGCACCCTTCTTGAGAATATTATCCTCTCTTCCCAAAAAACAACCAAAGAAGACATCGAGCGCACACTTCTTTTTTCAGGGGCGAGCGACTTTGCCTTCCATCACCCCAAGGGCATGAACATGCTGATTAAAGATTCAGGGAACAGCCTTTCAGGAGGTCAAAAACAAGCCGTGTGTATCGCAAGAGCATTTATTAAGGACGCCCCTTTCCTTCTCCTGGATGAACCCACAAGCATGATGGATATCCACACAGAGGCCCGTTTTATCAATAATCTCAAAAATATCTTACCCCACAAAACAATGATTCTTGTCTCGCATAATCTTAATCTTCTTCAGCTTGTAGACAAGGTGCTGGTTCTTGAACAAGGCGAAGTCAATTTTTTTGGAACCCGTCATGACTTTTTAGCAAAAATCCAAGAGCAGCAGCACCCCCCTCTTAAGGCTGTACACGCACAAAATCCCACACCTCAAGGCGGGCCAAAGTCATGAAACATGTTTATCATACCTATATAAAACCTAAGGTAATTGCTTTTATTTCCTTTATCAAAACGACGCTTG
Organism: Pseudomonadota bacterium; assembly: GCA_021808925.1. Classification (GTDB taxonomy): domain Bacteria; phylum Pseudomonadota; class Alphaproteobacteria; order Paracaedibacterales; family JAKBAR01; genus JAKBAR01. The sequence goes on from JAKBAR010000026.1 coordinate 4,289, forward strand.
AGAGTGTCGCCCCCAAAATTAATACTTTTTACCACCGCATGGACAAAACATTCGGTCACGACACAAACACGCCAAAAACCTTTTTAAATCACCAAAAGAAGCCACAAAAAATTATTCAAGTTACGTTTTGGCTGATCGCAGGATTTGTCACCCTTTTTTTTATTCTGGCTTCTTTTTTTTATATTGATGCATTTGTGTATGCAGAAGCCAAAATTGACCCATCCTCTGAGATTCAAAAACTTTCCCATCTTGAGGGGGGCATAATTGAAAAAATTTTTGTTAAAGAAGGTCAATTTGTCCACAAAAATGACCCTCTCATTAAGCTGAAAAAAGGCCCCATTGTCACATCTTTTAATGAAAATCAATATAATTATTTTCTTAATTTAGGCCACCTTCTGCGTCTCAAGGCCCAAGCCAAAGGTGATCAAAACTTCCAACTTCCCACGGAAATTAGTGATTACTCACCTAAAATTGCCTCAGAAGTCATGTCTGCCTTTGCGAATAACCAGCGGTCTTTTGCCAACGAACACATGATCATTGCTCAACAACTTCAGCAAAAAAAAGATGAGCTCAAAGAACTCGAAGTGCGCAAAAATGACATTGCAGAGGGCATGAAACTTGTCGAGGAGGAACTTAAACTCAATGAGGGGCTTTTGGCCAAGGGCCTTGTGATTAAATCACGCGTGATTGAATATAAAAAAGAGCTGAACACTAAAAAAACTGATTACCACACCACGTTGAATAACATTGAAAAAGCAAAAAGTGCTATCCTTGAGATGGACGAGCGCCTCAAACAACTCACGGAAAGCTATCGCAGCAAAGACTTTGATGAGATTGCCAATCGCGAAAATCAGGTCAACCTTCTCAAAATCAAAATAGCCATAGATAAGGATCACCTCGACCGCTCTATTATTGAAGCTCCTTGCAATGGTTTTGTCCAAAATATTGATAATCAAACTATTGGCAGCGCTATCCAAGGTGAAAAAGAATGCTTATCGATTCTTCCTGTCGGCGAACAGCTGATTGTCACAGCTCAGGTCATGCCCCAAGATATTGGTTTTATCTCAAAAGGCACAGGCCAAACAGCCAGAGTAAAAGTCAGCGCCTATGATTCTTCAATTTACGGGGATCTTGAGGGGGTTGTTGAGGATATAAGCCCTGATACGTTCGTCGATCATAATAATAAACCCTATTATAAAGTGAAAATTCGCACAAAAAGTAACGCCCTTTATCACCAGGGGCACCCTTATTTTATAGAACCTGGCATGACGGCTAGTGTGAATATTTTTACAGGCAAACGTACCATCATGCAGTATATTTGCAAACCCATTATCAAAACATTCTCCACAGCTTTGCGTGAGCGTTAAAAATCTTTAAAAAACTTTTTTAGGAGTGCCGTTCAAAAATGTGCTAGGATGAAGACCATAATTTCTCGTTGAGATACATCTCATCTTATGAAAAATAAGACCTGTAGCCTTTGTCATAGAACCTTTGCGGAACATAGCCTTTTTCCTATTGACCTTCTGAAGCCCGGCATTCAAGAGCTTATCGCCCAACATCATGTCTTCTCCTCTAAATCCTTTATTTGCCCTGAAGATTTAACAGAATTTTATAAAAAATGGCGCAAGCAACAAATTCTCGAAAGCGCTCATATATGCAATCTCAGTGAAATTGGCCTCAAATCTTTTGACGAAAGCCTCCTCAATGCAAAATCTTTTGATGAACTTGAGGACGGCCGCCTCACCATGGGCGAACGCCTTTCTGACCACCTCACCTCCTTTGGCGGCAGCTGGGCGTTTATTCTCAGTTTTTTTATTTTTCTTTTTCTTTGGATGGCATGGAACAGTTATCTATGGATCACAGACGCCTTCGATCCTTATCCATACATTCTTCTCAACCTTGTCTTGTCTTGCCTTGCAGCCATTCAGGCCCCTGTGATTTTAATGAGCCAAAAACGCCAAGAAGCCAGAGATCGTCTCCGTGCAGAACTCGACTATCACATCAATCTTCAAGCAGGCTTAGAAATCCGTGACATCAGCGCAAAGGTTGATCATATCGGTAAAACGCTCTGGGAACACCTCTTAGAGATTGAGAAAACCCTGGAAAAACGCTCTGATAAAAAAACTTTAGAAAAATAAATTCCCCTTCAATGCCTTAAAACATTAAAAAGCAGCTTAAAATATATAGCTCTTGAGATAAAAATACTTTATCTTTCATTAACTATTTTTATGCTTTTTAATGTTTTAAGAATCTTACAATGAAGTCTTGTCTATTTAAAATACTTTTACTTTGCACCATTTTCTCATCGGCACATACCAGCGAAAATAAAGAAATAAGTGAAAACAAAGAGATACATGATATCCCCAAAGAAATTTCTCAAAAGAAGAAAAAGAAAAAAGATATTGAATTCCCAGGCAAAAATTCAACCTATTGTACGGATGCAAAGAATCAACTCGGCAAACCTATAAAAAATGATGAGAAGGGGTTTAAATTTGTCGAAAAAATAAAAAAGCAACGCAAAGCCATGCAAAAAAGTTTATTTGAAAAAATTTTTGGCAAACATGATGTCATTGATTTTTTTTATGGTGACCGTCAAAACGCTTTTAATGATCCTTTTTATTTTCACCAAACATCTTTGCAAGAAAATTTATTTAAAGGACATAACTGCAATGATAACAGCATAGAGAGCTTTATTTTCCGCCCCACTGAATTCAGCACAATCTCAAAATGGATGAATGAAAAAATCATTAACCCTTACAAAGATCGCACAGTTCATCCACTGCCCTATGGTGACGAGCGCATGATGTTTTGGAAAAACATTGAAACCCTAAAAACGCTTTTTGCACACTTTTACACCTACCTCTTTAAAAAAACAGAGCTCGACTATCCCACACAAGGCCCAAGGATGCTTAAAATTTGGGAAAAAATAACCGAAGAGAAATCAAAAGAAGAGCTTATTGAAGAGATGTCTAGCCTCTTTATTCAAGCACACGGTCTTTCTTTTAATAATTTTTTGAATACAAAAGAGCTCATTTTCAAACACTACCTTCCAGAAAACAAAGAATACAATATTAATATCTTAGCCCCTTTTAGCTTTTTTAATTTTGGATTTATGCCTGACCAACTTCACTGCTCCTTAGAAAAATTTAACTATTTGGGAAAAGAAGATGTGGTCACTTTTTTTCTGCATGCCCAAATGAAAGTTTATCTTCAAAAATCTCTCAGCGGCCTTATCCATGAATATGCAAAAGATCTCGCCACGATCTATAGTCACTACGACACTTATGGAAATCTTAATGAACCTTACGGAAAAATATTTGGAAAGACCCCGGATTGCTTTAAGTCTCATTTATGCTATTCAGTTGTAGAACCTCTCAGTGAGAAAGATCTTCAAAAACTCGAAAAATCCCTAAAAAGCATTAAAGGATTTGATGATCTTGTTATTCCAAAGACAAAAGAGGAAGAGATTAAAGACGAAAAAATAAACAAAGAGCTGGAGGAAATTTCAAAAAAGGAGCAGGAAAAGTTCCTTAAAGAGCTTGAAGAAAAAAATAAAAAAAAGAAAAAAAATACTATCGACGAGAAAAAAAAGATTGGTGTAAAAAATTCTTCACCCAAAAATATTATAAAAGAAGAAATCCTCAAAAAGATAGAAGTTAAAAAAGAAATAGACATTAGCGAGATTAAGAAAGAAATTGTTCTCAAAAAAGAAAAAATCGTTAAGAAAAATTTTTCTGAACTTCAAAAGGAAAAGTTTGACGATCTAAAGAAAAATTTCTCGAATACAAAAGAATACTCACGCAATTTTTTAACCTTTATCAAAGAGTTTGCCGGGGAATTTAATAAAAAAACACCCCTAAAAATCAAAGGTCAAAATGGATGGGATGCCGCACCAGAAGATGTTATCACCCTTGTAGCGGGCGGGTCTTTTGCTCTGAACATGGCAACGCCAAAGTCAGATTTCGAATATTTTGTCCTTGTAAAGGAAAAAGACCTCAAACCGGAAATTTTTGAGTGGCTCTCTGGTTTTAACAAAACCCTTAAGGACATAGGGATCATTTTTGATAGTGAAAACAACTATCCCCCTATTTTGAATAAAAAAGGCCAAACTCTCGGTGGGTCTCCTTTTACCATAGCAACCCCTGAGATGTTTGTTTCCTACATTCATATGATTTTGGAGATGGATCCCCGCGCAAAAATTGAAAAAGGAACTTTCTTCCAAAATTTCTGCAAAAAATTACCCAAAAATGTCAAAAAAATTTATGAGAGTGTTAGCACACCCACTAAGGAAAAATTCTCAGAGAATGGTGTTTTTTATGATGAAAACGTCTCAGGGAACCTTATAAAAAATTTGTATACGATAGCCCTCACACATCAAAGAATTTTAGGGCCAAATAAAAATCTGACGCGTTTAAATGAGCTTTTCTCGAAAAAACACAAGGAAGAGATTCATTACCTCAACAACACTATCTCCCTACAAGAATACATCTCTCAGTTTTTAAAATATGGTTATGCCAAAAACAGTAAGCTCAATATTTTTTTCAATGAAAATTTTTCTTTAGAAAAAATAGATGTAAAATATCACCTGTATCGCCCCCTTCATATCTATCTCCAGTATCTTGCGCTTAATGGTAAAGAGGTGGATGAGGAAATTATTACCTTTAAGGAGTATATCGCCTTGCTCAGGGGTCTTAAAACTCAAGGAGAACTCATCTGGACAGAAGAATCTCTTAATATTTTTAATGAAAAATACAAAAAAACACTCCTACGTATTAATAAGGAGCTCACATCGAAAAATTAGAGAAGAGGTGGTGCCCAGAGCCGGAATCGAACCAGCGACACAGGGATTTTCAGTCCCTTGCTCTACCGACTGAGCTATCTGGGCGTGCATGCACATTGTATAGCGGATTTTATTTTCTCTGTCTATGGAATTATCAAAAAATACGTCCCCTATGTTTCAGTCGCAATCTGCACCTGTGACCCAGATGCAACATTAGAGAGATAAGGGATATCAAAAAAGTATTTACGATTGTTTTTAGCAACGCTCTCATGCATTTTTATTTTGAATCCACCTAAAAATGTATAAGGAAAAAAATGGTCAACACCATTACAAAACTCATGCTTTTATCCGCAGCATTCGCTGGATTAGCATCCCCCATTTTAGCCGCTCAAGCGCCAGCATCAGCGTCCAAAACAACCGCGGCACCTGCTGCTTCTGGAACGACTACATCTTCTACTGAAGGTCAGCAAACAACTGAAGCCTCAGCACCCCCTGCTCCCGTCGAAGAGACAATTGCGCCTACACTTAAAATCAATGGTTTTACGCTTTTCAACACCTACGTCGTCAGCCAATCCAACACAACAAATGGCAAAGGTGGCGCCCCTGTTCACTTTGCAACGGATGTCTCTGATCTTTACTTTACGATCGCTGGTAAAGCCCAAGGCTTTGACTATATGTACCGTGTGAATTTCCAAGCATTCCCCGGAAGCAGTCCCACTGTTGATCAAAATTATATCCAAATTAAAACGAATTTGTATGCGATTCGCATGGGGAGCACAGTCGGTCCAGAAGATTTTGCCATCAAAGACGCCGGTGCTGTTATTGGTGGTGCAGGCGGTTTTGAAAGTGGCGCCTATACAAACGTGTATAACCTTTCCGCAGGTGTTGTTAAAAACAATGACAATATTATGGATACAGGTAAGGCCATTAAAATTGTCTTTATCGGTCCTGAATACAAAGGCTTCCAATTCTCTGTTGCCTATACTCCCAACACAGCAAAGGGTGGGGATATGGAGAAAAACAATACATTCCCCGACAATCCTAGCATCCCAGGCAACAGCAAGGGTATTTACCCACAAAAATCCGCACAACCCTATGGTATAAATAACTGGGCCTTTGGTCTAACCTATAAGGCCGCTTCCGGCCCATGGAGCATTGTTTTAACGGCTGCAACAGTCACAGAAAAATCCTACTTTACGGTAACTTCTGCAACGCTTCCGATTCAGCGCTTTAAACTTAAAAACGCTTGGGTCTATCAACTTGGTGGTGTTCTTGGCTATGATAAATGGCAATTTGGCGCGGGCTACCTCAATAATGGTAAAGCACGCCTTCCAAAAATACCGAATATGCCCCTCAATGCCTCTGGATCTGTGAATACAGGCACAATGAATCAAGGGAACTCAGGCCAAGCATGGAACGTAGGTGCCGGCTATACAGTTGGCGCGTATGAATTTGCAGGGTCCTATCAACATTTTTGGAGAAAAACAGACCTCACAAACAAAGCGTCCAATAATGTTTGGACGGGTACGATTGATTTAAATATTTTCCAAGGATGGAAGATGTATTTCGAATTGGATTATATCCGCAGCAAGAGCAACCAACCTGTTGTCGATCTTACAAACGCCGTTAACGCTGGATTTGCGCGCATATTAACCCAAGCTGTGGGAAGTAACTCCGGTACAGTTGCGATTTTAGGTACTAAAATTAGTTTCTAAAATCAAAGAATTTTTTTCTAGGGAGAGTGACTGTATTGACAGTCACTCTCTTTTTTTATACTGTCGCACGGGGTAATTTTTATTTATATAAAACATCAAAAAAAGGATTAAAAAATGAAAAAAGTTATTTATTACTGTTTTTATTGAACTTTTTTTATACAACACGCACAGGCTTCAAATGAGAATGAGAAAGAAATTGAAAAGAAATTTCACACATACACATACAGCGCGGCCATTAATGCTCTCGAGAACTTTAAGCTAACCGTTAAAGGAGATATTGTTATAGAAAATCCCGAAATTATAATCAGTGTATTACAATCAAGACTTTTTAAACCTTAAAGACTCTGCTTATACTCTTTTCGAAACCTTCAAAGATGACAAAGATATTGTTTTAAACGGTTTCAAGAACACTTAATTTTCTTTTACAAACATTTTTATCTCCTATACAGCATGTGGCTTTGTTGGGAGCAGAACTATTTTAGAAAACTACAACACAATATTCACGTTTAATATGGATCAATCGGGTGCTCTTTATAAAATAGAAAATGGCATTCTGCCAACAAATCTTTTTATGAGCATTACTGGTGGAATTTCAAAAAATACAATTAACCTCAAGACGAAAGAATAGCATTTTTGTCCATAAAGTAGCAAAAGTCTTGTTTGCTAATTTATTTTTAGCTATACATAAGAAAAAATAATTTTCTCTTGCCCTTAAGAATGAACACTTTACAAAAAACATTATCGGTATCTTTGAGCCTTTTTCTCGCCTCCTGTGCATCAAAACCATTGGAAACAAAGGACCTCCCTCAATCCAGAGAAGATCGTCGCAAAGAGGACTTTGGAAAACTTTTTGGCCCTGAGTTTCTTGTTTTTGGCAAGCCAACGAATATGCAATACGGTGAAATTCCGGGCGGTGGCACAGCCATGCGCGTGAATATTCACCTGTGGAAAGCAACACTCGAAACACTTTCTTTTATGCCCCTGTCCTCTGCTGATGCTGTGGGAGGCGTCATTGTCACAGACTGGTACAGTTCCGCAACATCGCCAACAGAACGCCTCAAAATCACCGTTTACATCCAAGATCGCCAGCTCCGCGCCGATGCAATCAAAGTAACACTACACAAGGAGACCCACAAAGGAGGCCACTGGGTTGCGGCCACATCTGATGACACAACAGCACGACAACTCGAGGATATTATTCTTTCAAAGGCCCGCGATCTTAAAATTCAATACACCCAAGCACAAAAGTAAATAAAAAGGGGGGACAAGCCTACATATAGCCTGCGGAAGCATGGAGAAGCGGGGCGTTCACTTTCCTTAAAATCTGTGATAGATTGTGCCTTAATATTCTCTAACAAGTGTTAACCTTTTGCGGCCCTCCTCGTCCTCATCTCTTATCCGCCGTTTGTGGCGTGATCATATTGCGTGCTACAAGCGCTATTTTATGTTTGCTTTGGTTTGCATGATTTTTGCAGCAGCAGCCACAGCGGCACTGCCTTATCTTTTACAGCCTGTCTTTGATGATGTTTTTGCTAATGGTACCATGCAGACGTTGACGTTTTTTTGTGGTGCTGTTTTTATTGCGTTTATTGTCAAAGGGTTTGCGAGTTTTGGCGAGTCCGTTTTAATGAATTATATTGGCCAACATATTATTTCAGATTTGCAAAACCGTCTTTTTAGGCACCTCCTCCACGCTGACTTACGCTTTTTTCACACCCATAGCACGGGGCAACTTATTTCTCATTTTACAAATGATGTGAACTTGATGCGAAATGCTGTAGCCCACACCATTATTGGTCTTGGCAAGGACTCATTGACACTCATTTTCCTTATTATCCTTATGTTTTATCGGGATTTTTATCTGTCGATTGGAACATTTATTATTTTTCCCCTGATCTTTTATCCTATTTTGCGCCTTGGCAAACGCCTTCGTAAAGTGAGTCACTCCACCCAAGACTATCTGGGCGAACTCACAGGGTTTTTAACACAAATTTTTCAAGGCATTCGCGTTGTCAAAGCCTATTGTGCCGAGGAATATGAAATCAAGCGCGCGGAAAATCGCGTCAAAAAGATCTTTCACTATTTACAAAAAGCATCGATTACACGGGCGATTTCTCACCCCATTGTCGAAACGATTGGCGGTTTTGCGATTATGAGTGTCATTGCCTATGGCGGGTACCAGGTCATGCAAAAAACCCGCACAACGGGTGAGTTTGTCTCCTTTATCGGCGCACTCATTTTAAGTTATGAGCCGATGAAACGTCTTTCCAATATTAATGCGAATATCCAAGAGGGGCTTGCGGCAGCCAAACGTATTTATACTCTTTTTGACACACCAACGTTGGTTAAAGAACCGAAAAACCCTGTTTTACTTGAAAATAATCGTCTCAAGGGAGACATTCGTTTTGAAAATGTAAGCTTTACTTACGGCACAGAGACTCTTGCATTAAAAAATATTTCTTTTTCCGTCGAAAAAGGGCAAACGATTGCTTTTGTCGGTCCCAGTGGCGCTGGAAAATCAACACTTATCAATCTCATTCCTCGTTTTTATGATGTTACAGAGGGTGCTATTTTTATTGATGGCGTGAATTTGCGTGATTTTTCCTTTAAAGATTTGCGCGAGAATATTTCTCTCGTGAGCCAGGATACGATCCTTTTTAATGAATCTGCCTCCGCTAATATTGCGTACCCCTCAGAAATTTTCGATGAAGAGCGCGTGAAAAATGCGGCGAAAGATGCGGCGTGCGATACCTTTATTCAGCATTTTCCCAAAAAATATGATGAGCTTCTTGGGGAAAATGGCAATCGTCTGTCAGGAGGACAAAAGCAACGTTTTACAATCGCACGTGCTCTTTATAAGGACGCCCCCCTCCTCCTTCTTGACGAAGCAACATCCGCTCTTGACTCTGAGTCTGAAAAACAAATTCAATCGGCTCTGAAAAATTTGATAAAAGGTCGCACGACACTCATTGTTGCCCACCGTCTTTCAACGATCAAAGATGCCGATAAAATTTATGTGATGGATGGCGGCGAAATTGTTGAGGAAGGACGCCATAAGGATCTTCTGGCGCAAAAAGGTCTCTATACAAAACTCTGGCGCATGCAAACAACGGAGAAAGACTAAAAAATTATCGTTAATATCCGATGTTCCTAAAAGAAACAGTGGGGAAGCTCGAGGACGATAATGGTTTAAACGAGCCCAAATTCTTGAAATTAAATTGAAGAAGCGCTCCCGTATCCGGCTTAATATCACGGTCATGATAGCCTGTGTGATAAAAACCTAAACTCATCTGAAAACAATCATTTTCATATACAGCCGAGGCCATATACGCCCTGGCACTGCGCTCGATGCGGGACAGATTTTGCGTGCGCGTAAAACCCAAAGACCACTCATCCGTGATTTTAGACATCACTTGCCAGTTAATTTGATTAATAGGTTGTCCCGATGGTGTTTCTTTTTTATCCACATAGATATAAGACGTATTAAGATTTAAAAGAGGATAACCAAAATTTGCCCCTACTTCTGAAAAACGGTTTTGCACTTTTTTGTTATCAAAGCGACCTCTATAATGAAGGCGCAGCCATTCAACAGGAACACACTGCAGGCGCGTAACATAATCTGATGCTTTTTTATGATCCCCGATAAGATCCACACCCCGTTTATTCAAGCGATAGCTTTGCCCTAAAAAGAGCACGACACGCCTTCCCTGAGCACCATAAAATCCTGTATTCACACCGTACACAAAACGTCTTCCCGAATCGGTCCGATCAAACCCATTCATTCGGTCAATGAAAAAAAGATTTAAATCATCAAGCTCGCTAAAACGGCTATCCTCATTTGGGATTTTCCCAGGATTAAGCCCACTTGGCGAGGCCACAATTTGAGCGATAGGCTCGATCAGATATTGTCCACTTCCCATCATACGCGCTAAGGGATAACGCCACGTCAACGCAGCCGTGGGCATAAAGCGCCCTGTTGTGTAGTTCGAATGTGAGCGCTGAAAAGTTGTCGCATAGTCATGAATGGCGTATAGATCACCCCTCATTTGCGTATCGACCTCAAAAAGATGTCCTGTTTGTGTAGTATAAGGAAGATAAAATGACCCTTTAAGAATCCCACGTGTGCTTGCTTTGGGTGCAACATTGGTGGGGCTAAGGCGCCGTGAGAGTGTCAAAAGATTCCCCTCAAAACCAAAGATCTGGCCGAATGTACCTGGATCAGACTTATAAAGATATTGAGCCAAGGGAAAAACATAAGGATTCAGTTTAGGGCGATCCGTTTGAAAGGCAAAGGACTTCAGCCCAAAATAGTGATTTCCTTTAAAGCGTTCCCATTTTGCAAAGGATGTAAGGTTTTTATCCTGAGCCACAACCTGTCGATTCGTTACAATATTATAGCGACGAAGATACGTCGTATCACTGGCACGCTTTAAATCAAATGTCACAAGATCATAATCCGTGAGCTCGAAGCGCCCTCTTGCAAAAAGGTGAAAGCGTGTTTTGGGAGGTGTTGGATTATTTTGCGTTTCTCGTATAATCTGTCGATTCAAATGGCGTGATTGCGTTAGGCTTCCACTCAAAGAGAAATCGCCTAGCTTAAAACGACGACGATATTCCGCCGCCATAATAGGGCCTTGTTTTGTCGTGATAATCGGATTAAGCGTTAGATCCTGATGGGGGCCCAGAACAAAAAAGTAAGGAACTTTGACAATGGTACCAAGATCCGATGATTGCCCATAGGTTGGCATCAGAAAACCACTTTTGCGCTTTACTGTTGGATCAGCATGATAAAAATAAGGTGAATAAAGAACAGGAACATCGAAAATATCGAGGAACACATCGCGGTACACCATCGTATGCTCTTGGTGATCGTGCGTCACATTCTTTGAACGTATCTGCCAAAGGGCTTTGGGCTTTGTCTGACAGACCTCACACGGTGAATATGTAATTTTATGAAAAGTAGTTATGTTACCGTCCTTGCGATCGCCTTTTTCCGCCGTAAGACGCCCTTCATGATTGCTCAAAAGAAGACGCACAGAATCAATAAACCCATTGTCAAAGGTTTCATCGATATCAACTTTCTCACTCCAAAGAACATTTTGATCTTCATCAATCGCTATCACATTCCCTGTGGCAATGATTTTTTGAGTTTTGCGATGATAAATAATGTGATCCGCTCTTAAAAAACGCTCGGATTTAGAGGGATGAGTAGCGTGTGCATCCGTCTCTTGCGTTTGAAAAAAAAGTGGTGTTGCCTCAGTATTTTTATCAAAAAACTGACTGATTTCAACGTTACCAAATGCCTCAAGAGTATCAAGCTTCTCGTCGTAAACCACACGGTCCGCCGTCATATACAAAGGAAGCTTCTCTGCACAAAGAGACAAAATATTTGCAAAAAGGAGAAGGAAGACCCACAAGATCATTGGGTGGCAAAGAATTATTAAGAAGCGCTAATCTTTCTTGATCATAGGACACTCCCACGAAAACACGCAAATCAAATCCGCCCTTGAACCCTTTTTGCTCAAATTAATTTGTATTTTTAGAAAAATTATTTATCATAAGGACATGATACATTTTTATATATCTTGTTATGCAAAAAACAAACCGTAGAGATTTTCTCTATCTGTCTGCTGCAAGCTTTGGTGTAGTGGGTCTTGGCGCTAGCATTCTCACGCTGATTAAAACGATGAATCCCGCAAAAGACGTCATGGCCTTAGCCTCGATCGAAGTTAATATTACAAGCCTCAAACCGGGTCAAGAGAAAACCGTTACATGGCGCGGCAAGCCCGTTTTTATTAAAAGACGTACCCCAGAGGAAATTAAAATAGTCGATGCAGTTCCTCTAAAGGATCTAAAAGATCCCCAAACGGACAAAGAGCGCTTTCCCAAAAATCAGGAATTCCTTGTCGTTGTAGGCGTGTGCACTCACCTTGGGTGTATCCCCGGTCAAAGAGAGGCTCTCTCTGTCAATGGCTATAAGGGACCTGGATGGTTATGCGCGTGTCATGGTTCCGTCTATGATGATTCAGGGCGCGTCATTAGAGGACCTGCACCCAAAAATCTCGCGGTGCCTCCTTATGAATTTTTGAATAACAATACGACGATCAAAATTGGGTGATAGATATGGGGATTATTAAATGGATCGATAAACGTTTACCCTTTCTCTCCTTTGTGAAGAATCATCTAACAGATTATCAAACGCCTAAAAACTTAAGCTATTTGTGGAATTTTGGATCCATTGCAGGCATTTGCCTTGTTGTCATGATCATTACAGGTATTTTTCTTGCAATGCATTATGTGCCTGATGCGACAAAAGCCTTTGATTCTGTGGAGCATATTATGCGCGATGTCAACGGCGGTTGGCTTATGCGCTATGTCCATATGAATGGCGCGTCGATGTTTTTTCTTGTCGTGTACGCACACATTGCACGCGGACTTTATTACGGTTCCTACAAGTCCCCAAGAGAGCTTTTGTGGATCCTTGGTGTTGTGATTTTTGTGATTATGATGGCGACTGCTTTTATGGGCTATGTGCTTCCCTGGGGGCAAATGAGCTTTTGGGGAGCAACGGTGATTACCAATTTGTTCTCAGCCTTTCCTTTTGGCGAAAGCATTGTGCAGTGGTTGTGGGGCGGTTATTCTGTGGGAGGACCTACACTCAACCGTTTTTTTGCACTCCACTATTTACTTCCCTTTATTATCGTCACCATTACAATGCTCCATTTAATTGCACTGCATCAATTTGGATCCAACAATCCTCTTGGCGTTGAGAAGAAAACAAAGGCTGATACCCTCCCCTTTCATCCTTATTATACAATGAAAGATCTCTACGGCTTTGGCCTCTTTTTTATTGTGTTTTTCGTCTTTGTTTTTTTCGCACCCAATTTCTTTGGCGAGCCCGATAATTATATTCCAGCAAACCCCATGGTGACGCCAGAACACATTGTGCCAGAATGGTATTTCCTCCCTTTTTATGCGATTTTGCGCTCAATCCCCAATAAACTTATGGGCGTCTTAGGAATGTTTAGCGCGATTGCCCTTCTTGTTGTTCTCCCTTGGCTTGATCGTCATCCTGTCAAAAGTGGACGTTTTCGGCCTTATTTTAAATATCTTTACTGGCTGTTAATTACTGATGTGTTAATTTTAGGATGGATCGGCGCAAATCCTCCCGAAGGGATGTATTCTCTCATAGGTCAATTGGCAACCATGTACTATTTTTTTCACTTTGTCGTTATCTTGCCTGTGCTCTCGCGATTTGAGCCTGTTTTACCTCTGCCAGAGAGCATTGCAAATCCCATCCTCAAGGGAGATCAATAAAAAATGAAAAAGATCCTTATCTATAGTTTTTTTGCACTGATTGGCATTTTGGGAACAGGTTTTCACGAAGTTATTTTTTCATTTCTTTTTGTGAAGCCATCTATTGAAAAAATTCATTGGGACTTTCAAGGACCTTTTGGCACGTATAACAAAGCAGCTCTTCAGCGCGGATTTCAAGTTTACAAAGAAGTTTGCTCGACGTGTCACTCCCTCAAGCATATTCGCTTTCGAGAGCTTAAAGAACTTGGCTTTACTGCGCCCCAAATTAAGGCTCTTGCGGCAACGTATACCGTCAAAACCCTTAATGATGCCGGTGAGGATGTTGAGCGCCCTGCCCTTCCAAGTGATGCGTTCCCGTCGCCTTATCCCAATGATTTAGCCGCCAGAGCTGCAAACAATGGCGCACTCCCGCCAGATCAGTCACTCATTGTCAAGGCACGCCACAATGGTCCTGATCATGTGTATCAGATTTTGACAGGGTATGGCAAAACACCTCCCAAAGGAATGACTGTTGATGATGGACGTTACTATAATCCTTATATGTCAGGGGGACAGATTTCCATGCCCCCACCCCTCCAAGATGACCAGGTAACCTATAGTGATGGCACAAAAGCAACCGTCGATCAGATGGCGCGCGATGTTGTAGAATTTCTTTCTTGGGCCTCTGAACCTGAGATGGAAAACCGCAAGCGCTTAGGCTTTACGGTCCTAATATATCTTCTTGTAATGACAGGTATTTTTTATGCGGCAAAGCGTAAAATCTGGCGCGATGTGAATAAAAAGCATTGAATACTATTCATAATACCTATATATAAATGAGTGCAATAAATATAGGAGCATGAACAAGCAACAAGCTTAAACTATTACTTTTAAGCCTTGGTATTTTTTCGACTCTCACTGTATCTGTGATCGCAGCAGAAAAGGAATTTGAAAAAAATCTAATAAAGGTAAAGATAATTACTCCGCAAATGAGAATCATGGAAAAACTAGACTCTTTTATCCATGCTTATGGTAAGAAGTTAGAAAAAGAAAAAAAAATATCAGCACTCTTAGTGTCTATATTAGGTTCCTCTGCGGATAGGAATAAGGTAGAAGAACTCAAAAAAAAGATTATAGAACTTTCTCCAAAAAGATTTGACGTACTTAAAGGGAGAACATTCAAAAATGGTGAAGACCTCTATGAGGTGATGGTGATAACTGAATCTCAGTGTACGCAATACGAATCCCTAATCAAAAAATTAAACGCATTTAAAAAGGAGATAGAGGAAAAATACGATGAGAAAAATGATACGCACAAAGCATTTAATCTGGCTTCATTTAGCGGGACACAATTTTATGAGCTCATTAAAAAGAAGTTCATAACTTCTTGCGAAAACTAAAAGATCCACGGCATCCCTTCATCTTAAGCGAGGGATACTATCTTTTTGCTATAACAGAAAATCTGGCGAGATGTACAAACGGAGGAGGTTGCTCAAGAACTCTCCTCCGTAATGTTAAGATCCTCCTCAGAAAAAATATCCAGCGGAGGTCGCCATTTTCGGCCTATGCCTATTCAATCACAAGCAAAGGTTCATCAAACTCAACAGGCGAAGCATCACTCACCATAATATCCTTCACAACACCCGAATGCGTTGCTTTGATCGGATTCATGACTTTCATCGCTTCGATAATGAGAAGGGTTTGTCCAGCACTTACGTGATCACCCATTTTTACAAAAGCTGCGGCACCAGGTTCCGGCGAAAGATACGCCGTGCCCACCATAGGTGAGCGCATCACATGACCAGAAGGGCTTGCTTTTGCTGGAGCGGAAACATCACTGGACGGTGCAGGCGCTGCGGGTGCCGCCGCTTGTACAAAGGACGGTGCCGTTGCGTGCATCATAACAGGAGGGGCTGACTTTACAACACGTATGCGACATCCTTGATCCTCGTATTCAATCTCGCTGAGCCCCGTTTCATTGAGAATTTCAGCCAGTTGTTTGACAGCCGAGCTATCAAATTTTATTTTTGCATCCATACGCTTTAAAGTCCTTTTTGTTCCAAGCCCGAAAGATACGCTTGTTTTTCATGCCTTGTTATCGCACTTTTGGTGTCTACTTCGGCGAAACAATTGTATTTTGTTGTTTTAGATTGATATCATCAAGTAGGATTAATGTACGCAATACAACGTAAAAAACCAAGGAGAAATTCAAATGAGCCTTTATGACAACCCTATGCAAACAGACGGATTTGAATTTGTTGAATACGCAAGCCCAGACGCAGAAGCCCTTGGCCGTGTGTTTGAAAATCTTGGTTTTACAAAAGTTGCACAGCACAAAAGCAAGAATGTTTTTCTCTATCGCCAGGGCAATATTAATTTTATTCTCAATAACGAACCTGGCTCTCATGCGTCTTTTTATGCAAAATCCCATGGACCTTCGGCTGTAGCTATGGCTTTTCGTGTGAAAGATGCAAAGGCTGCCCATGCCCGTGCACTCACACTTGGCGCCAAAGATGGATCCCACGCTGTTGGCAATAATGAGCTCCAAATCCCCGCCATTTTGGGCATTGGGGATAGTTTACTCTATTTTGTAGAGAAATATTCTGAGCAAACAATTTATGACTACGATTTTAATTTTCTTCCAGGAATTGATCTCCATCCGAAAGGAGCAGGCCTTTTGGAAATCGATCATCTAACGCATAATGTCTATCAAGGACGTATGGATCTTTGGTACGGTTTTTATCATAGCATTTTTAACTTTAGAGAAATTCGCTATTTTGATATTAAAGGCGAACGCACAGGACTTTTCAGCCGCGCGCTAACCTCACCCTGCGGCAAAATTCGCATCCCCATTAATGAATCGCAAGATAACATTTCCCAAATTGCAGAATACTTGCGTGAATATAAAGGCGAAGGCATTCAACATATTGCCTTGACGACAGAGGATATTAATGCATCGATTGAGAAACTGCGCACGAGCGGTGTTCCCTTCACCTCCGTTCCACAGACTTATTATGACGTAATTAATGAGCGTCTCCCAGGGCACGGCCTTGATCTTACAACACTGGCCAAAAATCATATTTTGATTGACGGAGAAGTTGATGGATCGAAAAAAGATCTCTTGCTACAGATTTTTTCGAAAACAATGATTGGCCCTATCTTCTTTGAAATTATTCAACGCCTTGGTCATCAAGGGTTTGGCGAGGGTAACTTTGGCGCCCTCTTCGAAGCGATGGAGCGTGATCAAATGGAGCGCGGTGTCCTTTAATTTTATTGAAAAGCAAGGAGTACGGGCATAGTGGCAAACGCGCTTCCTCAAAGAATAACGCCCTTTAAGAAAAAGCTTTTCTTTATCCTTTGCCGTTTTCCTGCTAACAATTCTATACACAGACATACCACGTTGGATGAGAGATGCACGCCGTAGCAATGACAAAAAATGATTTTGATGATGCCTTGAGCTTTTTAAATCCTGAACAGTAGATCGG